>NZ_NEVB01000102.1:0-6080 GCF_002259925.1 Aeromonas sp. A35_P
GCTATGGAATGCGCGCTGTGGTACCCCGTGTGGTACCCTAGGCCAAAAACGACCAAAGGGTTGGCATCGTGATGATGCCAACCCCTTGTTTTGTATGGCGCTCCCGACTGGAGTCGAACCAGTGGCCTGTCCCTTAGGAGGGGACCGCTCTATCCTGCTGAGCTACGGGAACCTTGTGGCCGGCATTATACAAGAAGCGGCTCCCTTTTAAACCCTTGATTCTTATTCCAATACTGCCAGATCGCCGATCTGGATGTTAAACGGCGAATATTTGTTCTGGCTGCTGATGATGGCGCCATCCTCGAATACCTGCACCACTTCGAACAGGCCGTCGGCCGGGTTGCGCAGCATGCGTGCCTTGCCGTAGGGGTCGATGAAATCGGCATCGTGCTGGATGCGGAACTGATCCCCGAGCCGGACGCCGTTGCGGCGGCCGAGATTGATGTAGGGGCCGCGCTCGTTCTGGCTGACCACCCGGGCGGTGACCGGGGCGCAGCTGAGCTGGGCCACCAGATCCTGCACCGCCTCCTGCAACTGGTAGTTGACCTCCTGGCCGTAGCTCGACTGCCAGAACTGGCCGCTGCTGCTGCCCACCTGATCCCGCTTGGCGAAGGTCCAGTTGGCCCGGCCCTGGTACTCCTTGCGGCCGAGCAGGCTGCCGTTGATGCCGTCGAACAGATAGAGCTGCATGCGAAAGTTGCGGATGGGATCTTCATACCAGCTGGTCAGCTGGTTGCCCTGCGGCTCGATGGAGAGATCGTCGATGCTGCCGAGCACCAGGTACTGGCTGTCGGTACGCAGGCTGAGCGCCTTGATCTCCTCGAGGGCGCTGCGATCCCCCTGCTGCAGGTGGAGCGGGTCGATGCGCAGGTTTTCGTCCAGCCACTGGCGCACGGCCACCCCTTGCGGCGCGCTGGCCAGCGCCTCGAACATGCGTCGTGACAGGTTGGCGGGCATGTCGTCGAGGGCGCCGTAGCTCGCCTGCTCGGGGTAGCGCAGCCGCAGCCGCACCAGCGTCAAATCCTTGGCGTAGTGCTGGGTCTGGCAGATCTGGCGCTCGGCCTGGATGTCGGCCATCACTGTGATGTACATGCGGCCGTTGCGCACCTCTTCCCGCTTGAGCCGGTACTGGCGAATGTCGCCGCCGGAGCGGATCTGGATCTGCTCGGAGCGCAGGCTGCCGTTTTCCAGGCGCTGGATGCTGGAGACGGCGGCGCCGCTTGCCAACAGCGCCTGCCGCAGGGCATCGCGGGTCGCCTGCTCGCGGGCGTAGACCTCGTCCCCGCCCAGGATGGCGGCACTGCCCTGCGCCTCGATGATCTCGGCCCGGGCCGACAGACTGGCCAGCAGCAGGGTTAACAGCAGCGGTAATTTCATGACAAGCACCTTGAATATGCGGGTCGGCGCGATTCACCCCTGTCGAAGCGAATTCGCCGGCCGATACAGACCACAGAACCGTGCCGGTTGCACAGCACATGCGAATATTTAGCAAGATCCATGCCTCATTCCCGGCTCAAGCTTTGGCCGGTCGAACCGATAACAAATCAGGTGCAGATACAGGAAAGGTATCCATGAACAAACTCATTACGGCGTTGGCGCTCGCTCTGGCATTAGCCGGTTGCGGCACCGACCCCATCAACCGGGATCTGGGTGATCCGCGCCAGGCGGCGCAGGGGATGGAACTCAACTGGCTGGTGGCTCGCATGACCGATCAGCTGATGGAGCGCAAGTCGCTCACTACCCTGACCGAACCCATCGCGGTCGCCTCCTTCGTCGATCTCGATACCCTGCAGGACACCAACTGGATGGGCCAGCAGATTGAGGAGAGCTTCATCTACGAGCTCAACCGCCGTGGGGAAGTGGTGGTGGACTTCAAGCTGACCGGCAGCATCAAGGTGACGCCGCAGGGGGATTTCGTGCTGAGCCGCAACTACAAGGATCTCTCTCCCCGGCTGCCCATCTCCCGCATCCTGGTCGGCACCTTCAGCCGCAACAGCAAGGGGATCCTGGTCAACGCCCGCATCATCGACCTGCGTACCAAGATGGTGGAGACCACGGCCCAGAGCATGATCCCGCAGAAATACCTGTTCGGTGCCAACAATTCGTTTGGCCGGGCCTCGATCAACCGCGGTTACCTGATGCGTGACAGCCAGGCACGCCCCGGCGGCCATCTGGTCAACCTGACGCCCTGACAAGGAGTAGACGCAATGAGAATCTTGTTCGGATGCCTGCTGGCCTTGCTGCTGACGGCGTGCAGCGGCGGCAATCGGGTGGTCAACTACGGTGGCAACAACAAGCCGGATGACTTCCCGGTGCTCAAGGCGGTCGGCTACGCGGTGATCGACATCCAGCCCGGCCCCTCCCAGTCCGAGAAGATGCTGCAGGCCATCCGCGCCTCCAAGATGGATGCCTACCGCGAGCTGGCTGAGCAGCTCAACGGCCAGCAGGTGCGTGGCCAGAGCAGCTACAAGGACCTGACCCAGACCTCCAACTCGCTGGACGTGTCGGTGGCGGGCATGGTGCGCGGCGCCAGGGTGGTGGCCTCCTATCCCCGCGGCAATACCTATGCCACCGAGATGGAGCTCGATACTCGCGCCCTCTACAACATCAACCAGCTGATGGCTGGTCAGTTCTGACGCCGTGCCCGCAGCGAATGGACGACAAAAAGGCGACCCCGGGGGTCGCCTTTTTCATGGGCGGTGTCGGCCGGCAGATACCCGGGCCGGCCCAAGCTCGGCGGATCAGCCGCCCATCAGCACCGGCGGCACGGCGGTCGGCTTGACGTCTTCGCTCGGGTAGCAGCCCAGCACCTTGATGTAGCGGGTGATCTTGGTCAGCTCCATGAGCGCGGCCTGCATGGACGGGGTGTTGAGGTTGGCGGAGACATCCAGGTAGAACATCTCCTCCCACGGGTTGCCCTGCACCGGCCGGGATTCCAGCTTGGTCATGTTGATCTCGTTGTTGCGCAGCACCAGCAGCGCTTCCACCAGCGAGCCCGGTTTCTGGGAGGTGGACATGATGAGGGTGGTCTTGGCCGGGATCTGCGGCGCCACGTCGATGGGCTTGCGCGCCACCACGATGAAGCGGCTGTAGTTCTCCTTCTGGTTGGCCAGCTGCTCGGCCAGCACGTCCAGCCCATACAGCTCGCCGCCGGCCGCGCTGCCGATGGCCGCCGCTTCGGGGCTCGCCAGCTCTTTGACCTTCATCATGGCGCTGGAGGAGGAGTCGCAGATCTCGTGGCGCGCCCCTTCCAGCTTGCTCAGATAGTGGGAGCACTGCTGGAACACCTGCGGGTGGGCGTAGAAGGTCTTGATGCGGGACAGCTCGGTGGGCACGGCGGTGAGGATGCAGTGCTCGATGGGGTAGGTGAGCTCACCGACGATGGAGAGGCTGGTGTGCTGCATCACGTCGTACACCTCGTTGATGGAGCCCGAGCTGGTGTTCTCGATGGGCAGCACGCCAAAGGCGGCGCGGCCCGACTCCACCGCATCCAGCACCTCGCGGAAATTCTGGCAGTTCACCTCGATCACTTGATCCTTGTAGCGGGCCAGGTACTTGCGGGCGGCGAGGCTGGAATAGGAACCGCGCGGCCCCAGATAAGCGACGCTGGTCATCGGCTCCTGCTGCTCCGGGTTGAGCAGGCTCTGCAGATAGGCCTGTTGGGAGAGCACCGAGTCTTCGATGATGGTGTGATAGATGCGGGTGATGTACTGGGCATCCAGCCCCAGCACGCGCCCTTTCTGGATCAGGGCGACCAGCAGATCCTGCTCGCGCTGGGGATCGCGGATCGGGCGCGGGTTGGCCTGCTTGGCGCGGGCGACCTCGATGCTGAGGGTCTTGCGTTTGGCCAGCAGGGCGAGCAGCTCCTGATCCAACTGGGTGATGTCTTGTCTGATCTCGTCGAGCGTTGCCATGATGGTTCCCTATCCAAGTAATCGATTGTGGTGGCTGCAAAAAAAAACCTCCGCTAGGGGAGGCTCGATTCGTCTTTGCTTTCTGTTTACGCGAGTGCTTCACGTGACGACTGGCCTTCCCTCATGAGGGCCGGATAAACGAGAAAGCAAAAAAGAATGGTGCGTGCATGAGTGTGTCCTTGAGGTAACGCCATAAGCATTAAGGGATTTGACCGTGCGATGCAAGTAAAACTTGCCCGTGGGTGGCGAACGGGGCAGGGTAAGGGCGTGAGCCTGCGGGGGCAGATGCGCGTCGAATGGACCCGCTTGCCGTCGCAATGATGCAGAGAGCTGGAGGTGAGAATGGCGATTATTTTCGATCTGGGACGAGTGGTGGTGAGCTGGGATCCGGTCGGCATCGTGCGCTCGGTACGGGGGCCGCACGGGGCGGAGCAGCTGGCGGAGCAACTGTTCAACCATGGCGACTGGCTGGAGGTGGACCGGGGGACCCTGTCGCTGCATACCATGGCCCGTCAGGCGCAGGCGCGAACCGGCCTGTCGACGGCGGAGAATCTGGCCATTTTGCAGGCGGTGCCGCCATCCCTGGTGCCGGATCCCGCTATGCTGAGCCTGATAGAGGCACTGCACTGGGAGGGACACAGCCTCTACGCACTCTCCAACATGGGCCATGCCAGCATCGACTGGCTGGAGCAACATCAGGATTTCTGGCGCTTCTTCAGCGGCAAGGTAGTGTCGGCAAGGGTACGGATGATGAAGCCGGAGCCGGATATCTACCGCTACCTGCTGGTGTCGTTCGATCTGCGGGCCGAGCAGTGCCTGTTCATCGATGACAGCCCGGCCAACGTGGTTGCCGCACAGACGCAGGGGATAGGGGGCCTGGTGTTTACCGATGCATACAGCTGTCGCCAGCAGCTGGTGGCACAGGGTTACCTGCCGGCCTGAGCGGGCGGGAAACGCGGGGTAAGTTATGGAACACGGCAGGTTTCGCAATTGGCTCAGTCACTATCCGGATGCGGGGCTGCTGATCGCCTGTCTGGATGGCAGCGGTTATCAGCTCTGCGTCGAGGTGGATGGGGAGATGCAGTGCCTCACCGACAGCGAAGGGGGCAGGCTGACATTCGCCTCCCTCGAGCAGGCCGAGGGGTTCTTGCGAATGCACCAGGTTCATCAGGCGAAACTGCGGATTTATGACACTCAGTTGGATGAATGTGATGATAATTGGCATGAAATTGTCATTAAATTCTAGTTTGTCCGCATTCTTTAAGGGTTTATTCAGGATTATTGCTGCACAATGGCGCCCAATTCATCATCCGGTGCCGCAGTTATGGATGCCAATATCGTTGTGCTGAATCGAGGATACGATCAGACCTTTCAGACCAGGGAGCAGTCGCTTATTGAGACCCTGGCTGGCTACGGCGAGCTGGCGGTCTCCTTCTCCGGTCGACTGGAGTCCTGCTACAGCATGGATCTGTGCCGTGCCAGCGGTATCCGGATCCGCGCCATCACCCTGGATAGCCCGACCCGCAGCCGCAAGGAGGTGGCCCGCGCCAAACGTTACTGCCAGCGCTACGACATCGAGCAGCGGGTCATCAAGACCGAGGAGATGATCTTCTGCGATCACCTGCGCCACCTCAACGAGGTGATCGATCCGGTGCGCTACATCTGTCACCTTACCGCGCTGGAAACCGACTGGAGTCACCTGCCCCTGCTGCTGCCCGCGCCGGTCGAGGAGCTGCGGGAGTATCTGCGTCGCTTCGGCAGCCTGCCGGACAACACCCTCTGGCTGTTCGCCAAACAGGGCATGACCCACAGGGACTTTCGCTACGGCTTCAACAAGCGTCAGCTGGGACGCTGGGGCAAGAGTGCCCATGGCTGCCTGAGCTACCGCTTCTCCGATCCCGAGCTGCTGGATCGCCGTCATCTGCGGATGGTGGACATGGCGGAGCAGATGCTGGCTGACATGGGGCTGGAGGAGGCGCAGGTGTTTTTCCATACCCTGGGCGATCGGGCCACCACCCTGGCCCGGGTCCGGCTGCCGGCCCGGTTGCGGGCCCGGGCGTTCGATTTGCAGCCGGATATCCTCACCGCCCTCAAGAGTACGGCCTTCGATCTGGTGACCCTGGACATGATGCCGGCGGAGGAGCGTCAGGAGCTGGTGGTCTAGGG
>NZ_NEVB01000103.1:0-6061 GCF_002259925.1 Aeromonas sp. A35_P
GGTGATGGCAGTGATTGCATTGCAGCACGCGTGGCCGACTTTTCAGGTGACAACAGGTCTTGTTGGCACATTCAGGGCAGACAAAGCCGTGAGGAAAACGCCAAGTGAACAACGCGTTTTCGCACTGAGCTTCAGTGCCATAGTCCTTGAGAAGCTCAAACAGGCTGTAGCCTTTCTGGAATTGGACTTTGCTTTTGGCCATGATCTCGCTCCTCGATAACTGTGCATAAGATCAGTATAGTTCGGGGTGACTGCTAATCATGGGTAATCAGGTGGAAAATTGGTGAGTTTCAAAGGAGGCGCATCGCCGTCTAATACTTTTTTAATGCTGCACCCCACGGGGGGCTTGGTACTCTCTGCTGCCGAAAAAAACCATGGCCGCAATGTTCAAGGACCAGCCTTTCATGAGCACCCCATATCCCATCGTACTGGTAACCGAAAACAATGTGCAGGCAACCAGCTTCCAGAGCTATCTGGCCGAGCAGCTGGCACTGCCCATTGTGCTGGTGAGCACCCTGGAGGAGCTGCCGCAACCGGACGAGCTCGAGCCTCGTCCGCTGTTTCTGGTCGATCTGGACTACCTCAAGTCGGGTCAGCAGTCGGTATGGCCGCGGGAGATCTCCAGCCGCTTCGGGGAGGCCAATACGGTGCTGCTCAATGCCCCGACCAGCACCGATCGGGAATTGCTGCTGATGTGGCCCCATACCAGCGGACTCTTCTTCTGTCAGGATCCGTTGGATCGGCTGGTGCTCGGCATTCGCAAGGTGCTGGAGGGGGAGTACTGGATCCCGCGCCACCTGCTGTGCGATCTGGTCAACTACTACCGCAAGGGTGGGGAACATCACCTGCGCAACCAGACGCTGCTGACCGTGCGCGAGCAGGAGATCATCCGCTATCTGATGACGGGCGCCTCCAATACCGAGATCGCCGACAGCCTGTTCGTGAGCGAGCACACCATCAAGTCCCACCTCTATAACGTCTTCAAGAAATTGAACGTGAAGAACCGCTTGCAGGCGGTGAGCTGGGCCAAGGAATATCTCTGAAATCGATAGAGATGATGGATAAAACCTGTCTATTCATCCAGTAGTCTCTATGCCATACTGACTCGCTCAGGTTTCCGTATCGAGCGTGCAACAAGATGGAAAAGATCGTGGTCCGGGGTGCTCGCACCCACAACCTCAAGAACATCAATCTGACCCTGCCCCGCGACAAGCTGATCGTGGTCACCGGCCTCTCCGGTTCGGGCAAATCCTCTCTGGCGTTCGATACCCTCTATGCCGAGGGGCAGCGCCGCTATGTGGAATCGCTCTCCGCCTATGCCCGCCAGTTCCTCTCCCTGATGGAGAAGCCGGACGTCGACCATATCGAGGGGCTTTCGCCCGCCATCTCCATCGAGCAGAAGTCCACCTCCCACAACCCGCGTTCGACCGTCGGCACCATCACCGAAATCTACGACTACCTGCGCCTGCTGTTTGCCCGGGTCGGTGAGCCGCGCTGCCCAACCCATGCCATTCCGCTCGCCGCCCAGACCATCAGCCAGATGGTGGATCAGGTGCTGGCCCAGCCGGAGGGGAGCAAGCTGATGCTGCTGGCCCCTGTGGTGCGCGATCGCAAGGGGGAACACACCAAGCTGCTGGAGAATCTGGCGGCCCAGGGTTACATCCGTGCCCGCATCGACGGTGAGGTGTGCGACCTGTCTGACCCTCCCGCGCTGGAGCTGCACAAGAAGCACACCATCGAGGTGGTGGTGGATCGCTTCAAGGTGCGCGAGGACCTGGCGCTGCGTCTGGCCGAATCGTTCGAGACGGCGCTGACCCTCTCCGGCGGCATCGTACTGGTGGTGCCCATGGACGGCGAGGAGGGGGTTGCCCCCATGACCTTCTCCGCCAACTTCGCCTGCCCGGAGTGTGGCTACTCCATGTCGGAGCTGGAACCTCGGATCTTCTCCTTCAACAATCCGGCCGGTGCCTGCCCCACCTGTGACGGTCTCGGGGTGCAGCAATATTTCGATCCCGCCAAGGTGATCGGCGATCCGGCCATCAGTCTGGCCAACGGCGCCATCCGTGGCTGGGACAAGCGCAGCTTCTACTACTTCCAGATGCTCAAATCCCTCTCCGAGCACTACAAGTTCGATCTGGAGACGCCGTGGGAAGATCTGCCGGTCAAGACTCAGGAGGTGATCCTGCGCGGCTCTGGTCGCACCGAGATCGAGTTCCGTTACATGAACGATCGCGGCGATGTGGTGGTGCGCAAGCACCCGTTCGAGGGGATCCTGCACAACATGGAGCGCCGCTACCGGGAGACCGAATCCAACTCGGTGCGTGAAGAGCTGGCCAAATACATCGCCAACAAATCCTGCACCAGCTGCGGTGGCAGCCGGCTGCGGGAAGAGGCTCGCCACGTCTTCGTCGACAACCGCAATCTGCCGGCCATCGCCGAGCAGTCCATCGGCGATGCGCTGGCCTTCTTCGAAGGGTTGAACCTCACCGGCCAGCGCGCCCAGATTGCCGAGAAGATCCTGAAAGAGATCGTCGAGCGGCTTGGCTTCCTGGTGAATGTGGGTCTCAACTACCTGAGCTTGTCGCGCAGCGCCGAGACCCTCTCCGGTGGCGAGGCGCAGCGGATCCGGCTGGCCAGCCAGATCGGGGCGGGTCTGGTTGGGGTCATGTATGTGCTGGACGAGCCTAGCATAGGTCTGCACCAGCGGGACAACGAGCGGTTGCTCAAGACTCTGACCCACCTGCGGGATCTCGGCAACACGGTGATTGTGGTGGAGCACGATGAGGATGCCATTCGCCTCGCCGACCATGTGCTCGACATCGGCCCGGGGGCCGGGGTGCACGGCGGTGCCATCGTCGCCCAGGGCACGCCGGAAGAGATCATCAATAATCCAGAATCGCTGACCGGTGACTACCTCTCCGGCCGCAAGCAGATCGCCATCCCGGCCGAGCGCACCCCGCTCACTGGCAAGTGGCTGAAGCTGAAAGGGGCGAGCGGCAACAATCTGCGCAACGTCAACCTGGACCTGCCCATCGGGGTGATGACCTGCGTCACCGGCGTCTCCGGCTCCGGCAAGTCGACCCTGATCAATGACACCCTGTTCCGTATCGCTCACCGCGAGCTGAACAAGGCCACCGAGTCCACTCCTGCGCCCTATCGCAGCGTGGAAGGGTTGGAGCACCTGGACAAGGTGGTGGACATCGACCAGAGCCCCATCGGCCGTACCCCGCGCTCCAACCCGGCCACCTACACCGGCCTGTTTACCCCGATCCGCGAGCTGCTCTCCGGCACTCAAGAGGCGCGCTCGCGCGGCTACCAGCCGGGCCGCTTCTCCTTCAACGTCAAGGGGGGGCGCTGCGAGGCGTGCCAGGGGGACGGTGTCATCAAGGTGGAGATGCACTTCCTGCCGGATGTCTACGTGCCGTGCGACGTCTGCAAGGGCAAGCGCTACAACCGCGAGACCCTGGAGGTGAAGTACAAGGGCAAGAACATCCACGAGATCCTGGAGATGACAGTGGAGGATGCCCGCGCCTTCTTCGATCCGGTACCGGCGGTGGCGCGCAAGCTGCAGACCCTGATGGACGTGGGCCTCTCTTATATCCGCCTCGGCCAGTCGGCCACCACGCTCTCTGGCGGTGAGGCGCAGCGGGTCAAGCTGGCACGGGAGCTCTCCAAGCGCGATACCGGTCAGACCCTCTACATCCTGGACGAGCCGACCACAGGGCTGCATTTCCACGACATCCAGCAGTTGCTCAAGGTGCTGCACCAACTGAGGGATCGTGGCAACACCATCGTCATCATCGAGCACAATCTGGACGTCATCAAAACCGCCGACTGGATCGTCGATCTGGGGCCGGAGGGGGGCGCCGGTGGCGGCCGCATCCTGGTAACGGGGACGCCGGAACAGATCAGCCGTTGTGAGGATTCTCATACGGCCCGCTTCCTGGCACTTCTGCTGACCAGATAAAGCGTTCAATAATTGTGACAAGGGGCCCTGGGCCCCTTGTTTTTATTGTGGTAATTCAGTGACCTCTCGGCGGGCCTATCCTCCATACTTGGGGCAAGACCTTTCCCGCTTCGTATTGCCATTCAAAGGATATTGGCGCCCATGGCTCAACCGTCCCGCTCCATCGACCATCTGCTGGCCTACTCCATGTTTCCGGTCTGGGCCGGAGCCATCCTGATGCTGCTCATCGTGATCGCACTGGCCCAGGTGCCGGCGGCGCAGCGGGTCGAGGAGCGGCGGATGGAGGAGCACTTGCAGCGGGTGATCAGGGCGGTGCAGAACGACATAGGCGCCATGAATGCTTTTACCCGGGACTGGGGGATCTGGGATCAGAGCTACCATTTTCTGGCCCATCCCAACCAGGCCTACATCAACTCCAATCTGCTGGTCGACACTCCGATGCGGGACTTTGAACTCAACGTGTTGAGTTACATGGATTTGCAGGGCTCGGAGATCTGGACCCGCACCCTCTTGCCAGACGCGCCGGACACGGATACCACCCTGTTGCCCTCCTTTCTGGACGATCTCAAGTTGCAGCTGCTGCGCGAGTCACGGCAGGCGGGCATCAGCAGCCTGAGTGGCGTCAGGCGCTCCCAGTGGGGGCCGCTCATCTTTTCGCTGCAGCCGGTGACCGATACCCTCGGCAGCGTCAAACCCAACGGCTATCTGCTGGCGACTCGCTGGCTGGACAAGCGCTATCTGCAGGATCTGGGGGATCGAACCGCGCTCACGCTGACCATAGCCCAGCCAAGAACGCGCGATCATCTGGGCTCCTTCAAGCCGCTCGGGCCGAATATGAGCTATCGGCTGGTCGATCTCGGGTTGCAGCGAGTCAGAGGGGAGGGGCTGCTGCTCGACAACGATGGTGAGCCTGTGTTGATCCTGATTGTGGACGAGGAGCGGGACGTGTTGCAGGGGGCGATGGAGGGGGCGATCTGGACCTTCATCGGCATGCTGCTGATAAGCTTCGCCTGCATTCTGATGGCGCTGGCCCGGCTGCGCGCCATCGTACTGGGACCGATCGGCGAGCTGGTGAGGGCGCTGCACAAGTTTGCCGAAAAGCAGGACGCGAGCGTGCTGCCCATCATCGACAGCAGTCAGGAGATGGCGCTGCTCAGCCGCAAATTCCGCGAGATGGCGGCCAGGATCAGCCTGCACCACAGTGCCCTGCAGGCCCACTCCTCCCGCATGGAGGTCGCCGCCTATACGGATCCGCTGACTCACGCCTTCAACCGCCGTTATCTCGATGAGTGGTTGCTTAATCGCCAGGATCCGGCGGCAGGCTGGGTGCTGGTGATCCTGGATCTGGATCACTTCAAACGGGTCAACGATCGCTTCGGCCATGACATCGGCGATCTGCTGTTATGTCAGCTGGCCGAGCTGTTGCGAGGGGCGCTGGATGAGGAGGAGCCGCTGATCCGGCTGGGTGGCGAGGAGTTCATGCTGTTGCTGGCCAAAGAGGAGCCAGAGCAAGTGGCGGAACGGATCGAGCGCCTGCGCCGCAAGATCGCCGACTGTCGTTTCGGGCGGGAGGAGCTGCCGCTGCGCATGACCGTCTCGCTGGGATTCTGTGATTACCCTCTGCATGCGGAGCTGGAGGACTCTTTCTGGAGTCTGAGTTTTAAGCTGGCGGACATGGCCCTGTACCGGGCGAAACAGGAGGGCCGGGATCGCTGGCGTGGATACAGCGGCGAGCTGGGGCGGGCACAGTGGAGGTTGAGCCCGGAGCAGCTGGCGGAAGGGGAGTGGCTGTTGTGCCAGGCCTCCCACGCCAACCAGCCGGTCTAATGGGTCAGGATCAGCAGGGCCATGCCGAGCACGAAACCCAGCAAAATAAACAGAAAAGAGCCAATGCCCCAGATGGCTGCCAATATGGCTACTATTTTGTCCCTTCTGGTTTGTGGTTTCATAAAGAATTACTTACAGCCCGGCTACATGGCCCGCAAAAATACTCTTGTTGGACGAGTGAAACAACCGTTTTCAGTCGTTTTTATCCGCAATAAGATATATGGAAATTATTTCTTATTGTTGTTGGTAAGGCGAGAGGTCTATCCA
>NZ_NEVB01000104.1:0-6049 GCF_002259925.1 Aeromonas sp. A35_P
GCCAGTGGTAGCGCGGTGATATCCGATGGATTGGCCTGTTTCAGGGCGGTGAAGGAGGCCAATTGTGAGCACCTGGGTGTTGTCACCGGGGGCAACCTTGACTTGCTGGATCATCCGGCATTCAACTGGGTAAACACGATGATAGGGAATGTGAAGAACTCGCTGCGGGGCAGTTGCCATACGCTCGGAGCGAAGCATTTACCGAGACATCTTGCTGAATACTGCTTCCGGTTTAATCATCGTTTTGACCTCAAAAGCATGTTGGTTGAATTGGGGCATGCAGTCGTGGCAAGCCCTCCGATGCCATATCGGCTCTTGAAGCTGGCTGAGGGTCATGGGTAATCAGGTTAGGGTTTCTGGCGCTATGTGCGGTGGCTTGGTTTGGAATACCTTTCTTCGTCAAAGAGGTGGCACGCCCCCAACAGATGTTCAATAGAAACATACTATGTATGACCGATAGCCAAATAGGGTCGATCACTTATCAGATGCAAGAGCCGTGTAAGGAGATATTCACCACGGATATAGTCTCTCGGGTCGAGCAAAGTGATTCGGCATATTTGGATTACTATCCCATGACCATGGAAAAATATGACCTAAATAAAATTTATACCGCGTTGCTTATCTCAGACCCCAGTTTCCGAGGCACGATCCCTGATTTTGAAGCATGGTGGAATGCGCGACCGATAAGGCAAAAGCGCAATAAACAAGGCCCGCAATAGCGGGCCTTGTTGCATCTATCACGCTTACAACTTCGCGTGGATCTTGATAGCAAACTGCCTGGCAGCGGCAGGAATATCACTCGGGGTGCCGAGCATGGCGGGCAGAGCCTCTACTCGCCGGATAATCACCTGTTCCAGCTCTTCCACGCTCGGGCTTACCGAGAGCTGTTTGAGCTGTCTCATGGCCAGGCTGAACTGCTTCTGATCTGATGGGTGAGAGCTGAACCAGGTTGGCTTTGACAGCCACGGCTCCAGTGCTTCTTCAATCGACATATTCGTCTCCTGTTGGGGCAACGCAGTCTCAGTTGCGCAACCATACTACCCCCGCACTTGGCCAGTGGACAATCTTGGTTGGCAAATTCACTGTTTTTATATACAGCAAATAGCTGTGTGGATATACAGCAACAGGAGCGCCAAATCATCTTGACCAACGACATGACCGGGGAGGACATCATCGTGCCTCCCGAGGAGGCGTAATGAATGTAAATCAGGTGGCAGGCAGCCTGCTGGGTCTGATGGGGGACAGTTTGTTTCCGGCCCGCCAGGTGAGTCATGCCCAATGGGGGGCGCTGGGCGAAGTGCTGTTCAAATCCTTTTTCTCCCCCAAGGACTTCCAGGACAGCCGCCGCTGGCGGGTGCAACCCCAGCTGCTGGTGCAGGGCTATCCCTCGCACCAGATGACCGGGGAGGACGAACGCACCGTGCGCATGACCATCGAGCTGCACAACGAGTTCACCGACCTGACCAAGGCCCATATCGATCTCACAGACCTCGCCGAGAAACAGATCCCCCGTGGGCTGGTGGTCGGCACCGAGACGCTGGGGATGTTCACCGTCCGCGAGATGCCCCGCACCATCATTGAGACCCTGCCAAACGGCACCATCATCGCCGTCAGCTATCAGCTGACCCTGGTGGAAGTGCGCGATGAGGAAGCGGGCAAATGAGTACACCGGCCACCACCCTCATCTCAATCCAGGGCGAACGCTGGGATGCCCTCTGCGTGCGGGCCTACGGGTCTGTCACCCAGCAGGCCATCAATGCCCTGCGCAGCGCCAACCAGGATGCCGCACGTCGCACAGAGGGCTTTGTCATGCCCGCAGGCTTGGTCATCACCGTACCCTCGATGGCGGCGCAGGCCATTACCCCGGTGGAGTTGGCCCCATGGCAGCGTTAGGCCTCATCAAATATGCCGCTTTGCTGACCTGGGCCAATCGCAAGGTGAGTGAAGACCTGGCCCCTTACGTCAAGTCACTGAGCTATGTGGACAGCCTGCGTCAGGGCAAGAGCGAGCGGGATCAGGTCAGCCTGGTGCTCGATAACCGGGGCGGCATCTTTACCGAAAAGTGGTTCCCCAAGGAGGGGGACATCCTCAGTCCCGGCGTGGTCTGGGAGCATCGCCAAGCCACACCGGGCAACCAGGCATCGAGCTGGGCCTGGGGGCGCTTTGAAATTGACAGTATCCGGTTTCGCTTCGGCCCGGACGAAGTGGTAATCGGCACGTTGGCGGCAACGGCAAAGCGCGATGCCATGGAAAAGGCGCAGACCCGCGCTTTTAACAACATCAAGCTGTCAGCCCTGGTAGCCCAGTTGGCCGCCGAGGCTGACATGCAAGGGGTGTTCAACGGCGAAGACGTGTTGCTCGATAGAGTCGAGCAGCGGGCCGAGAGCAGCCGGGATTTCTTGGCTCGTCTGGCGGGGCGCTATGGCCTGCCGGTATCGAACAAGAACCAGACCCTTTACGTCGGCACTCCTGAGTTGCCCAGGCTCAAGCTGTCCCTTAAACGCCGCGATGTCGTGAGTCAGGCCGACTTCCCGATCACCAAGCGTGACACCTACGGGGCCGTCATCATCGACTACTACGATGCCGAACAACGCAAGCAGATCACCTACCAGGCAGGCAATCCCGGTGCGCCAGAGGGGCGCACCTTGCGCCTCTATGACGTGCCGGTACGCAGCCTGGAAGAGGCCAAGCGCTACGCCGACAGCCAACTCTCGGCCACCGGCACCAAGCAAACGGCCTTTGGCCAACTGCAACTGATTAACACCCCCCTGGCCGCTGGCCAGCTGATTGAACTGACCGATGCAGGCAAGTTGCCCCCCTTGTGGAAGGTGGTTACCCAGACCACCAGCCTCGGCGGACGCTGGATCTGCAATGCCAAACTGGAGCGCGCATCATGAGCCAGATCCCTTTATCCGATCTGCCAGAGCCACAGGTGATCCCGAACGACTACAACGGCACCCTGACCCGGCTCAAAAAGAACTACGAGGCCAGTACCGGCCATTATCCGCTGGTGTCCGACCCGGAGACCTTTGTCCTGGAGCAGGTTGCCTACGAGCGGGAGCTGCTGGTGGACGACATGAACCGGGAGGGCAAGCAGAACCTGCTGGCGTTTGGTGGGGGGGCAATGCTCGATCACCAGGGGGCCAGTGTGGACTGCGAGCGGCTGCCCGCAAGCCACGCATTGACCTCCTTGCAACTGACCCTCAAGCCTGGCCACCCGGCGTTCGTGCTGGAACCCGGCTTCAGCGTGCGAGCCGTGGATGGGCAAAGCCTGTTTGTCACCACCGACCCGTTCCCGGTTGCCGCCACGGCGACCACCATCACAGTGATTGCCCAATGTCAGACCCCCGGCACCTAGGCCAACGGGTTCTTGCCAGGGGAGATCACCGAGGTGGTGACCGGTCACCCCGAGGTGAGCGCCGCAACCAATACCGAGGTAAGCCAGGGCGGCAGTGAGATTGAGGACGATGACCGCTATCGCCAGCGCATCTACCTGGCCCCCAGCAAGTTCTCGGTGGCCGGGCCCTATGACGCCTACGAGTATTTCGCCCTGACCGCCAACGGGGCCATCAAGAACGTCAAGGTCTGGTCGCCTGCCCCCAACGATATCGCCATCTGCGCCCTGATGGCTGGGGGAGAGTCATCGACCGACGCCATCAAGCAGGAGATCGAAGACGTCCTTCGCGATGACAAGGTGCGTCCCCTCGGGGATCGCATCACCGTCGAAGACGCCGAGCAGGTACACAGCGACGGCACCTTCACGCTCGAAATCTTCAATGACTACAAGGCACAAGCCAGTGCCATAGAGGCCCAGTTTACCAGCGCCCTGGTCAGCACCCTGGCCCGCTGGAAAGAGCAACTGGGGCGCGACATCGTGCCGGAAGCGTTGACTGGGCTTGGCCAGAAGATCCAGGGCGTCTATCGCTGCACCACGTCGCTTGCGATGCGCACCCTGGAGCGCAACCAGAACCCGGTGGTGAGCATCACGGCCATCAACGTGGTGGGGGTCGCCGAGAACTCGGAAGGGGGGCGGTGATGCGGGAGTGGTTTATCGCCTTCAAGGATGCCGTGGACAGCATGGGCATGACAGCTGCCCTGGCAGGTCTGGCGCTGTTTGCCGCACTGGCACAGGCCGCCAGTTCGGATCGCCTGTCGGTCAGGGACTTCCTGATTGGGGCACCGATGAGCGGGTTTGTTATCTGGATGGCCTGGCTGGGTCTCAGTTACTGGGACTTGTCAGAGCCGATGCGGGTGTTTTGGTCGGGTGTTGCCGCGTTCGGGGCGCAGTGGATCCTGCGCGGCATGAACACGGTGCTGCGCGGGTTTTCGGAAGACCCGCTGGGCACCTTGATGAAACTCAAGTCGCTTTGGAGGAAACCATCATGATGGAGCACTTGAACCTGTTGTTTGCCGCCCTCGATGTGGTGGCAGGGTTGGTCGTGATGGGGCGGGCTGTGCGCTATCGCAACTGGGGGGTGACCGGCTTGATGCTGGCTTACGTCCTGCTCAAAGCCCCTTACACCGTCGGTCAAACCGAGTTCAAACCGGAGTTCTTTTTCTGGCTGGCCTATGACCTGGCCATGCTGGTGGCCATCTGGTTTGAGATGGGCAAGCGGAGGGAGGCATGAACGCGCTGCTATGGCGGGCCCTGCCGTGGCTGGGGTGCCTGCTGATGGTCTGGCTATGGCACCAGCAGGGGGTAACGCAGGCAGAGGCCGCACAGCGCCTCTCCCTCACCCTGTCCCAGCAAAGCGAGACCCTGACGGCCCAGGCCACCAGTATCAACCGCCTGCAAGAGGAGGTGGCCCGCAATAACCAGCTCACCTTGCAGGTACAGAGCCAGGCAGGCCAGTTGCTCACAGAGCAGGGGCAGGCCCAGAAAGACATCAAGGAAACCATCATCCATGAACCGTGCCGCACTACTGAGTTGCCTGGCGCTGCTGCTGTGCGCCTGCGCCAGCTCGCCACCACCCCCCTTGATAAAAACTGAGGTGGTCAGGCTGGTCCCTCCGGCCAGCTTGAGCGCCCCTTGCCCAGTACCGCCGCTGAACCTCACAACCTGGGGGGCGGTGGTGGAAGAAGACATGCCCGCGATGATCGCGGCACTGCGAGCCTGCGATATTCGCATGACCGCGCTGCGTCAGTGGGCAGATAGCCAGAAGGAGTAAACGATGAAGACTTCACAACAAGGCGGCGTCACCGTCATGCACCATTTCGAGAACTGCAAGCTCAAGGCTTACCCGGCCCCTGGCAGCAAGAACGGCGAGCCATGGACCATTGGTTGGGGCCATACTGGCCCGGAGGTAAAGCCTGGTTTGGTCTGGACGCAAGCCCAGGCTGATGCCGCCTTCCTGGAAGACCTGCGCAGTTTTGAGCGGGACGTTGAATCACTGGTCAAGGTGCCACTGACTCAGGGCCAGTTCGATGCGCTGGTGTCGTTTGCCTATAACGTCGGATCCGACATCGATGCGGACACCATTGCCGAAGGGCTGGGGGATTCTACCCTGCTGCGCAAGCTCAATGCCGGTGACTATGAGGGGGCCGCCCAGGAGTTCAAGAAGTGGAACAAGAACGACGGCAAGGTGATGCGTGGCTTGATACGCCGCAGAGCCGCTGAAGAAGCGCTGTTTCGCGGGATGACGGGCCAGCAGGCAATCGAGCGAGGGATGATGGCAGCATGATGCCACCCATACAGAATGAACAAGGCCCGCAGTTGCGGGCCTTTTGTTTGATTGGGGTCAGGTGGCTGGCATCCAGGAATCAGGGTCTTCCCAGACCTCTTGTACCACCTCCAGAATGGCATCCCGCTCCTCTGCAGTGGTGCGTTTGACCTCAACGTCATTGCGCTGCCCCCGTATCACGCCGATGACCAGCTCAGGCCAGCGAGTGAGAAGACGGCGTGCAGCCTCCTTTTGCAATGCTTCAGTGGTGCCGTTGGGCAGCTTTTGCTTCTTGTCGATGATGATGCGAAGGATCATGATTTGGCGCTCCTGTTGCTGTATATCCACACAGCTATTTACTGTATATAAAAACAGTGAATTTGCCAACC
>NZ_NEVB01000105.1:0-6000 GCF_002259925.1 Aeromonas sp. A35_P
CCACAGAGTAATACTGATGTAAACCACCGACCAAATAAAGAGTGACTATGACTTCATCAACTTTAAAAACAGGATGGGTGTGTATCGGCACATCTGGAAAAACTGTAGACGGCAGAGAAATAAAGCCGGAGTGGTTAACTCAGATGGCTGAAACGTACGACCCAGAATATTACACAGCTTGTTTGTGGCCAGACCATAAGCGAGTTACACCACTCGGTCACGTCGAGGCGTTAAAAACTCAGCAGGAGGGCAACGTTATTAAATTATTTGCCATCCTGAGTCCCACTATTGCATTAATCGAGCTGAATAAAACCGGCCGCTATGCATTCTGCTCTATAGAGCCGAAAGAGAATTTTGCAGGGAAAGGCGTTTGGTATCTGGGTGCACTCGGGGTCACCGATGAGCCAGCAAGTACCGGTACCACCCATATGAAATTCAGCAAGAGCCAGAGCGTTATTGGGCAATCCCAGCTTTGGGCCAACTCCACAGGGAACAACTACATGAATAAGAACACACCGACCATCTCAGAGCTCTTAGCCAACATGCGTATGAGCTTTGTTCCTGGCACACAATCCAACTTCGGCAATCTTGACCCAAGCGCCAGTGGTGCCATGCGTTCAGCTATCGTACAAGCAACACCATTCCTTGAGTTGTTGACGTTCCTGGACGTGAGCGACCCCACTGCGCCACTGTTCGACCCAATCAAATCGGGACTACGCACCGGTCGCAAGGAGCGTAGCCGTTTCTTGGTGACAGCGGATCCGAGTACACGCCAACCCAAGTTCGAAGAGATGGACAGCAGCGTGATCTGGACGTGGCGACAGCTGGGCCAGATGTTGGAGGGGATGACTCAGGAACAGGCCAATCAGGTGCTTGAATCATTGGCGCTGTCGGCATTTGGTGATGACCTGCTGCGAGTCGGCTTTCATGGCAAGTCCGCTGCAGCCAACACTGACCCTGTAGCTAACCCGAATGGTGAAGATGTGATGCCAGGGTGGCATGCCTTGGCCAAGGCCGCTGACGAGAATGGTCTGCGAGTGCTGCGTGATGCAGTGACCTTCGACACCCGCAACGGTGGTAACTATGCCGACCTCGATACGATGGCCTATGAGCTGGTCGCCAAGCTGCCAAAAGAGTACCGCAACGATCCGCGCTTGCGTGTGCTGGTTGGCGGCGACCTGTTGCGAACCCACAAGCAAGCCTATCTGCAACCAGGGCAAGTCCGCAGCAAAGAGCAGCAACTGAAAATTGCCGACATGCCGGTACTGTCACACCAGCACATGGCCGGCACCTTACTGGCGGTCACTTTTACCGAAAACCTGCAGATCATCGGTGTAAACGATACCCATCGTCTTAGCGCAGATGACCTGGATGACCTTGCCAGCTGGGGTATTCGTTACTACCGGGCTCAATCCTACGCACTGGGTGACGCCACCGCCTATGCCGCTTTCGACAGTATCTCTATTGCCGCCCATCAGGAGTAAATCTATGAAGCAAACAACAAAGAACCCGTGCGCCAAGGAAGTGACAGCCAGCTATCTGGAGCAACGGATTGCCCAGTTCCGAGCTGAGCACGACAAGATGATGGCGATTGATAACGAACTTCAGGCACTGCGTGAGCAGCGCAAGAACCTGACAGATCGCATCCAGCAGGCCACTGATCGTCGTGAAGAGCTGCGTCAAGAGCGGGTTAACCAGTTGGTTCATGGTGAACTGGATGTTCAGTTCTCTAATGAGTATCGCGAACTGGGCGAACTTATCGAGGCTGCGCAGGCTGCCATCAGCCAATCCGAACTGCAGGAGAAACAGCTGATCCTGCCGCTGGATGATGCACATAAGGCGGTCACGATGAGCAGAGCATTCGTCATAGGCGGCTATGCCAAGGAGCTTGAGAACGAGTTACCAACCATCATCAAGGCACTCAAGCCAAAACTGGCAGACTTGGCTGCCATCACCCATGCCAAGGCATGCACTACGGACCGGCAGGCCGCGCTGGGTTGGGCGCGCACCGAACTGCTCAAAGCACTGGATCAGGCCATGGTAAATCACCAGGTAGCGGCGGAGGAGAATCAATCCGCCGCCTATCAAGCATTGGCCATGCCGGCCATCCCACGGTCTTCCGACCTGCTGACGCAGTGTGACAGCCCGGGCAAACGCCAACGGTTGATGACGGAACTGAATGCCTAAAAAATGGGAGCCTGCCAGGGCTCCCATTTGTTGCGTTCCTCCCCCATCACCACACCCCATTCCAGCGCGAGATTGAACAATATGCAGTCTATCAAAGACCAAGATCCACCCAAAGCACTGTTAACCAGACACATACGCTTGCTTGAGACTGATCGAGACGGTAAGATCTTTCCTGTTACCACCTTAGACAAGTGGTGGCATGGCTGGCGGATTAGACACCCGCGAGCAGAATCCCACGATGAAAATATGCCCTCATTTCCCGAAACTTCGGCCACTGCGCCGGGGATCTATCCAGTTTCGGGGCATGGGTCGGGAGCCAAAGAAAACGCCCCGGCTGCGCCTTTACATCGTGGGGCGCTGTCTTGCGGCTACCCGATCCGCCATCGTTTAATACACGATGGAAATCACCCTCATGATCTATACCTTCTTGATCGCCCCGAGCGTCTGCCGCCTGGCAGACCTGCGCCGTATCCGCACCATTTCCGCATTTGGCCAGAACGAAGCCCAGGCACGCGCAGCACTGGCCGGTTTGCCACTGGTGTTTATGTCCCGCACTCCGCGCAAAGGGGGTGCAGTATGAACTCCCACATCAAAACCAAACTGGCCCAAGTCGATGCTCTGGCCAGCGCGTTACATCACACCTGCTTTCGCAATGTTGAGCTGCTGGATGGCCAGTTGCTGATCGATCTGCTGCGCCCACTGGCCGACCTGCTCGATGAGCTCGAAGAGATGTGCACAGGCACCGAACAGGCCGCGATGACCCAGCGCAACAGCAGATACCTTGCCGCCATGCTCAAGGTGATAGCCGGTAACCAGTCCATGGTTGAACCCTGCATGATGGCCGACCTGCTTATCCCGATCCTGACCAGCCTGGATGCCGTAGAGGTGCAGACTCGTCAGGTCAATGTCATGGGCACGGGAGCCAGACAGGAGCTGCACTCATGATCTATTTGGCATGGACAAAGTGCCCAACGCCCACTGATGCCGATAGCGAGGCTCACATCCCCATCGAGATCAACATGCTGAGAGCCTTCTCCCGCAACAAAGGGCTCGGCTTTCTGGGCGTGTTTGACAGCGACAACGAGCGGGCAAAATTCATTGAGCAGATGCAAGGCAACTCAATTGCGGTAACGCCTGATCAAGCCCGCCAGTTGATGGGGTTAGGTAAACAGAGTTTCAAAACCCTGGTTGTTTTTCTGCAAGGGGGTGATCAGTGAGTCAGTCGATGACATTGGTTTCTGATGTGGCTGCCGCAGCATGTGGCCGCTGGCCAGCTCTGTTGGCTGAGGTTGGAATTGATATCCCGGGTAGAGGTAAACACGGTCCCTGCCCTGCCTGTGGCGGTAAAGACCGCTTTCGGATGGATGACAAGGAGGGGCGTGGCACCTTCATCTGCAGCCAGTGCGGTGCTGGTGATGGGCTTGACCTGGTGGCGAAAGCCATCAGGCTACAGCTCAAAGAGGCTGCCGAGTTGATCGCCCCCCTGGTTGGTTTGTCTGGTGAAGGGCTAGACCCTGCTGAGCGGGAACGAATTCACCTGCTGTTACAGGACAAGGCCGAGCAGGAGCGCAAGCGAGTCGAACGACAGCGCAAGAAGGCCGCAAGCCGAGCTGCTAACATCATGCAGATCTGTCAGCAAGGGGGGAGCCCCTACCTTGAAGGAAAAGGGCTGCAGGGTGTTCAGGTCAACGTATCCCAGCGCGTGATCGCTGTGGGGGAGATGACCTTTTCACCTGGTTCCTTGGTGGTGCCACTTTATGCTGACTTTGGTGGCCAGCTGGTGAACGTTCAGCTGATCGACGACCAGGGAAGCAAAAGCTATCTGGCGGGCGGGCAAAAGGCCGGTGCATGCCACCGGATCCCGGGCAATGCTCTGGTGGCCATATGCGAAGGCTACGCCACCGGCTTGAGCATTCATCAGGCAACCGGAGCAACCGTCTACTGTGCCATGGATGCGGGCAATCTGCTGGCCGTCGCCAACATGGTTCGGGGGGCTGATGACCCACTGCAACCATGCAGAGCGATCATCTGTGCCGACAACGATGCCAAGACCAAGGGCAATCCGGGCAAGGCCAAGGCGGAGCAAGCAGCCGCTGCTATCGGCGCCCAGGTAGTCATACCGCCAGAGGCTGGCGACTGGAACGACTATCACCAGGCTCATGGGCTGGATGCGACCAAGGCGGCGATCATGGGGGATCATCCAACCCAGATAACCGAGACGCCCAAGGAAGCCAGCCAGAAGGAACCCGGACAGGTAGAGCTGGTCGCAGCGGAGCACCCTGGGGCAACCAATGAGAAAATGAAAAAGCCCATCGTGCCGATCGAGAAGATGAGCGCAAGCCAACGGGCCAGCCTGCTGATCGAACGCCTGGGTGATGTGGCCATCAACATCGAGGCTGAGCGGGTGTACCGTTACGATGGCAGCCTGTGGGGGCCGCTGGCAGATATCGAGCTGCGCCGTGAAATGGCTGTCATTTTCACAGACCATGATGTGCCGTTCAGTGACTCCGCGGTATCAAAAGCGGTGGCCACCATGAAGCTGATGATCTCGCCACTCGGCAATACCCCTGATGATCTGATCGGGTTTGCCAACGGGGTATACGACATGGCGACTCACCAGTTCAGGCCACATGCTGCAGCTGATGGGCTACTCAACCATAACGGCATTGAATATGGTGCTCAGCAACCAGGTGAGAACATCGAGCAGCACGCCCCCAACTTCACCAAGTGGCTGACCCATGCAGCAGATAGTGATATCACCAAGATGGAGCGGATCAAGGCGGCCTTGTTCATGGTGCTGGCCAATCGCTATGACTGGCAGCTATTCCTTGAGGTAACAGGGGAAGGTGGTAGCGGCAAGAGTGTGTTTGCCAACATTGCGACCCTGCTGGCTGGCGGACTCCGGAACACAGGATCCGGCAACATGATCGCGCTCGATAACGCCAGGGGCCGCGCCCAGTTCGTAGACAAGCGCCTGATTGTGCTCCCTGACCAACCCAAGTACATCGGCGATGGCAGTGGTATCAAGGCGATTACTGGCGGTGACCTCGTTGAGGTAGATGGCAAATACGAGAAGCAATTCGCCACCGTGATCAGGGCTGTCGTTCTGGCTACCAATAATGAACCCATGGTCATCACTGAACGCAACGGTGGAGTGGCACGTAGACGGGTCATCTTCACCTTTGACAGAGTGGTATCGGAGGAGGACAAAGATCCGCTGCTCGGCGACAAAATCGCGGCAGAACTGCCCATCGTCATCCGCCATCTGCTGGAGAGGTTCGCAGAACCAGAGCAGGCCCATCGCTTGTTGCTGGAACAACGTAACTCAAGCGATGCTCTCACCATCAAGCGAGCAACGGATCCTGTCATCGACCTGTGCTCAACGCTGGCGTTTATGGATGAGCCGATGGGCCTGTTCATGGGGGGTAACTCGAGTATCAAGCAGGAGCCGAAACGCTACCTCTATCATCTCTATCTGGCCTACATGGAATACCACGGCCTGGGGCGCCCGCTATCAGTCCAGAAGTTTAGCCAGGCGGCAAAGAGCGCCGCCAGAGAGCTGGGAAGGGAGTACCGCACTCGCAAGATCAAGGGATACACCCAAACCAACGCAGGGTTGACCGAGGCGGCGGAAGTCTTCATGCCACAGCCTCTCTTCGTTGAGAACCAATAATGCCAGCCAGAAGGAATACCAGGGTCGCACGATGCGGCCTTTTTTTTCATCCCTACCCCATGGGATATGAGACTTTTTCAAAACCTTCTCCCCCTCTCTACCAAATACACAAAAACCATTGATACATAAGGATTAAAGAC
>NZ_NEVB01000106.1:0-5878 GCF_002259925.1 Aeromonas sp. A35_P
ACATCTGGTGATGGCAGTGATTGCATTGCAGCACGCGTGGCCGACTTTTCAGGTGACAACAGGTCTTGTTGGCACATTCAGGGCAGACAAAGCCGTGAGGAAAACGCCAAGTGAACAACGCGTTTTCGCACTGAGCTTCAGTGCCATAGTCCTTGAGAAGCTCAAACAGGCTGTAGCCTTTCTGGAATTGGACTTTGCTTTTGGCCATGATCTCGCTCCTCGATAACTGTGCATAAGATCAGTATAGTTCGGGGTGACTGCTAATCATGGGTAATCAGGTTCATCAATGACCAGGGGTTTGGCATCGTGATGGAAGAGGCAACCACCTCGGGCAAGTCGGGTCGGATCCTGCCGGTCGGCACCCGGGTCAAAGTCACCGACTTTTACACCCTGAATGACGGCCTGCTCGGTGTCACCGTGCTCGGCATGGAACGATTCTGCATCCACGAGATGGAGACTGACGAGCTGGGTCTGCGCCGGGCCAAGGTCGAGGCCCTGCCCAACTGGCCGAGCACCCACTCCAATTTCAGCGACAAGCCGCTGGTCACCCGGTTGCAGGAAGTGTTCGAACAATATCCGGAGCTCGACGAGCTCTACCCGGACAAGCGGTTTGATGATGCAGCCTGGCTCTGCCAACGCTGGCTCGAGATCCTGCCGATGCCGATCTATGAGAAGCAGATGTTGATTGCCAAACAAAATAGCGAAGCGGCTCGTCAATTCTTGCGCCGACTGATCGCACAGTGAGTCAATTTGGGCTTTGCAAAATGCAAATATTCCGATAATGAAAATGTCAATTTCGCATTTTGCAAATTGCAGGACGCAATAAAAACCGATAATCGCGCTGCAAGCCCTGTAAAACCGGTTCTGAAAAGTTGGCACGACTTTTTCATATAGAATCGTACAACCCGATTTATCCCGTGCTCTCTTCAGTATTTGCTGAAGAATTGGTCAACCACCCAGGTTGACCATTTTTTTTAGCTGCGATTCGCTGATGCGGGATGAAAATGGCGTTGCAGGCACTCTCGCAGCCGCATCAGACTGATGGGCTTGGCCAAAAAGTCATCCATGCCCTGCGCCAGGCAACGGGCCCTGTCTTCCGCCATGGCGTTGGCCGTCAGCGCCACTATGGGCATGCGGTAACCCAGCTCCCGCAAGCGGCGGGTCGCCTCCAGTCCATCCATCTGCGGCATCCGCATGTCCATCAGAATGAGATCCGGCTGTTGCTGCGCGACCTGCGCCAGCGCCTCCAGTCCGTTGGCGGCCACCCTGACCCGACTCACCAGCTTCTGCAGCATGAGCGAGACCACCAGCTGATTGACCGGGCTGTCCTCCACCACCAGCACATCCAGAGCCTGAATGGGCTGCTGATCCGGCTCGGGTCGGCTGCTGCACTCGCATGGCAGCGCCATGCCCGGCAAATCAAACCAGAAACAGCTGCCCTCGCCGGGGGCACTGCGCAGATGGATGCTGCCCCCCATCAATTCCACCAGCCGCTTGCTGATGGCCAGCCCCAGTCCGGTGCCGGAGAAACGGCGGGTCGCCGAGCTGTCCACCTGGGAGAAGGGCTCAAACAGCAGCGCCTGATCCTCGGCCGAGATGCCGATCCCGGTGTCGGTCACCGTCACCCGCAACTGCTGATCATGCCACTCCAGCTGCAACAACACCCTGCCCACGCTGGTGAATTTTACCGCGTTGCCGAGCAGGTTGCTGATCACCTGGGAGAGGCGCACCGGATCCCCCTGCAACTGGGCCGGCACGGCCTCATCGACCTGCCAGCGCAGATCGATGCCCTTGGCGACAGCCCGTGCCAGCAACGGCTCGATGAGGGACTGGCAGAGCTGGGCCGGCTGCAGCGTCTCGCAGTGAAACTCCAGGGTGTGAGACTCAATCTTCGAAAAATCGAGTACGTCGTCGATGATGGTCTGCAGCAGGCGCGCCGCATGGGTGGCATGGCCAAGCAGCGTCTGCTGCTGGGGTTCGAGCTGGGCGTGTTGCAGCAGATCCAGCATGCCCAGCACCGCATTCATGGGGGAGCGGATCTCATGGGTCATCATGGCCAGAAACTGCGACTTGGCTCGGTTGGCTGCTTCCGCTTCGTCCCGCGCCCTGGCCAGCTCCTGCTCACGGCGGATCTGGTTGCCCACATCCCGCGCCGTGCCGCGATAGCCGATGAAAACACCGGCCCCGTCGAAACAGGGTTCGGCGTTGCTCTCCATCCAGCGCGGCCCCCGCGCCAGGCTGACCTGCACCCGCACTGCCCGCACCGGCAGGTGCAGGCCGATGAGCCGGCGGTACTTGCCCCATTCGGGATCCCGCCTGTCATAGGCGTAGTCGTAGAGACTCTGGCCGGTCTGGTGCACCAGCATCTCTTCCTGCTGACCGGGGGCCGAGACGTAGCTCAACCTGTGCTCGGTATCCGTCTCCCAGAACCAGTCGGAGGCCATGCCGGCAAAACTGCGAAAACGCTGCTCCCCCGCCTGCAACGCCAGGGTCTTGAGTTCAACCTGCTCCTGCAAGCGGGCCCGATAGGCGATGTTGACCAATGCCTGGGAGATAAGCGGCCGGCAGCGCTGCATGGCCGCCTTGCTCTTGAGATCGAAGGTGCCCATCAGGGAGTGGCGGCAGATGAGCACACCGGAGAAACCGGGGGCCCGCAGCCCCGTCATCATGACGCTGGCCCAGCCCGTCACATCAGCCAGCGGCGCCAGCTCGGGCAACTGGGTCGGGTCATAGATCACCAGGGTCTCCCCCTCGATGGCCCGGGAAAAGATGGGTGTCAGCTGCCAGGGACGGCCCACCTCCCCCTCCTGGGTGCTGAGGTGGGTCAGCCCCCCCTCGCCCTCCCAGGCCACCACATCCGCGTGTTCGAAGCCGATGAAGGGTTTCAGCACCTGGATGAGGCTGTCCAGTACCTGCTCCAGCGTCTGGGCATCGGCCAGAGTGGCCACCCCGCACAGCAGGGTTTGCGACTCCTGCCGGTATTTGGCCTCGCGCTCCCGACAGCGCACCAGCTCCACCAGGGTGGTCTGCAGCTTGTCGCCAAGGGCTTCCAGTTCCGTATTACCAATCATCTTGTTTCCAGCGCAGTGTCAGCTGTCGAGAAAGATCACGCTCGATATCATCAGGTTGCCGTGTGCCAGCTCACCGTGTGGCAGACGTCCCTGCTCACCGAAGGTGAACGGGGTGATGAAGGGGATGTCCCCCAGCCGGGTATGAAATTGATCGACAAATTGGCATAAGCTATCACCAAGAGCCAAGCGGCAACCAGCACAAAAGATCACGAGTGCGCCAAACGGCTGCATCTCGGTGGCCATGCCGTACTCGGGTTCGATACGAGTTGCATTCAAACTGCGCTGCAACAGGCCCTCCTGGCTGCTGTACATCAGCAGCAACCGCTCCCCGACCTGAGTATCGGTAAAGAGGCGCAATCCGCCACCTTCTGTCACGGCTTCAGGGTGGGAGAGCTTGTAATAGGGCATGTCATCCAGGGTTCCAACCTGCCTGGCCAGCGGTGACAAGGTGGTTTCCCGCAAGATGGGGCCCACCGGCCAGGGCGTCGTGCGCCCGGTCCAGCGGGCATAGACGGCAGCGGCAGGCTCATCGTCGATGGTGAGGATCTCCCGTCCTGCCAACGCCGTGATGATGCCGCGCTGTTCGGTTGGGACATAGCCAGAGTGGAACTGGAACGCCAGCTGACAATCGGGATAGAGCACCGCCAGCACCACACCCTCGCGAGTACTGCCCTCGTCCCAGCACAACTGCCACTCCCCGCTCACGCTGTTGTCAGCAGCGGAGCCGCCGACCACCGGCACCGTTGTCCCCAGCTCCGCTTCGATGCTCTCCAGCATCGCCTCTTCCTGGCCCGGGCTTGCATGCAACAAGATGAGTTGCGGCAACTCGCCGGGGCGGCCCCCGTCAGCGATGGCGCTGCGCAGCAGCTGGCGCACATCGACGGCAGCCCCCGCCTGACCCGCCACACCGTAGGCGCCCTTGTCATCGTAGATGGCCGCAACCGCCACCCCCCGCCCCTGGCGGGCATGGTGGCCGGTCTGGGTCATGACCCCGCCGCAGGAGCTGCAACCGATCAGCCGGGACGACGGGAACTGCTGTTTGAAGTGATGACGCAGTTCCTCGGCATCATGAGCCTGAGTAAAATAGACCAACAACAGCGAAGGGGAGTCGGGTGATTGAGCGAGCAGCCGCTCACTGATCTGTCGGGCAGCCAGCAGAGAGGTCTCTTCAAGAGAGTGAGCCGTCAGAAAGTTCAACACCATCTCCTAGTTGTGCATGATGCTGGGGGTAAGCAAAAATCATACCTTAATCAAACAATTATCCCGTTTCATCGACTAGAATGCTCTCAATCGAGACCAACCACAGGACAGCCGCATGTGGCAAAAGAACATCAATGATTTTGACCGGGTCGTCGCCATCGGTGGCGGCCATGGCATGGGCCGCGTGCTCTCGTCCCTCTCGTTTCTGGGATCACGCCTGACCGGCATCGTCACCACCACGGATGATGGCGGCTCCACCGGACGGCTGCGCAAGAGCCAAGAGTGTATCGCCTGGGGTGATCTGCGCAACTGTTTGAATCAACTGGTCACCGATCCCAGCATCGGCAGCCTGCTGTTCGAGTATCGCTTCGCCGGCCGTGGTGAACTGGCCGGCCACAACCTCGGCAACCTGATGCTGCTGGCGCTCGACAACCTCTGCGTGCGTCCTCTTGATGCTATCAAGCTCATCAGCGACATGCTGAAAATAGAGTCACAATTGTTACCCATGTCTGAATTTCCCACCGACCTGTGTGCCCACACCGTCTGTGGCAACCAGATCCTGGGGGAAGTCTCCATCGATCAGCTCGATACCCCGCCGCTCTCACTCAGCCTGAGCCCCGAGGTTTCAGCCACCCGCGAGGCGGTACAGGCGCTGGAGCAGGCCGATATGATCATTCTGGGGCCCGGCAGTTTTCTCACCTCCATCATGCCCCCGCTGCTGCTGGCGGAGGTGGCGCAGGCCATCAACGAGAGCAACGCCATGCTGGTGTTCATCTGCAATCTGGTGGCGGAGAATGGCCCGGCTGGCCAGCTCAGCCTGCTCGATCAGTGGCGCTGGCTGGAATCACGGGTCGGTACGGGACGGCTCGATGCCATCCTGGCTCCTGCAGGAGAGTACCAACCTGAGCTGGCTGGCAGATTGATCCAGGCCGATCTGGGTGAAACCGCGCTGCCCCATCGCCATGATCGCCTGAAACTGAAGCTGGCCCTGGACAGGGTGATCCAGCAACTGGTCAATCAACGCTAGCGGGCAGGTTGAGTCTGGCGAGTCCGGCGCCATGCGCCGGCTGCCTGGGCTCAATGGTAGTTGGCAAGGTGGGAGAGCACCTGAGGCAGGGATTGTTCCAGCTCGTTGAGCAGACGGGCGACCTCGGCCCCATCCGCTTGCTTGCAGGCGAGCTCCAGCGCCATCACCTGCTGATAGCTGACTTGAGCACCGTAACTGCCACAAGAAGACTTCATGCTGTGAGCAAGCCGGGCCAGAGCAGTCCAGTCCTGACGTTCATAGAGCGGGCGCAGCTGGGTAAGCTGTTCACCCACCTCCTCGATAAATACCGAGATCACCACCGGCATCATCTCCTGGCCGATATCTTCCGCCAATTGTCGCAATACCTTCTGATCCAGCCACTCCATCTATTCATCCTTTTTGGTATTCAAACAGACCATACTATAGATGCCCGACATGGTGCCGTCACGTCTCGTCCCCCAGTAACAAATAGACCCACACGGGGCATAGGGTGAAAAACGTGATCGAGCTCGCCTAACCAGACAATAGATGGCCGGATTGCAACATAACGGTTGCCAATAAATTAACAATTAGATAACAA
>NZ_NEVB01000107.1:0-5828 GCF_002259925.1 Aeromonas sp. A35_P
ACGATAAACATCTGGCTGTGTTTATTGATAAACAATAATTCGGTGCTGCGCGTGGCCCACCCTTTCACTCCAAGAGGTAAGCGATGAAACACAACAAGCTCGAACGCATGAGCAATCTGATCGAATGGATCCTGCTGTTCGCCCTGCTGGCCACCCCGCTCATGACGATCATGGGAGTCTGGTCCCAGCTGCTCGGCGGCAGCGACTACCTGCAGCAGGAGCTGATCGACGCACTGGCGGTGCAAGACAGTTCGGTGCTCAACCATGTCCCCCTGACCATGGCACAGCCGGCGCTGGCCAGCACGGATCCCTCGATTGCCGACTACCCCCTCAGCCTGGGCACCCGCCTGCTGGGCACCCTGGTGATGCTGCTGCCGGATCTGGTGTTCATGCTGATGCTGTGGCAGCTGCTCCAGCTGTTTCGTGGCTACCGGCAGGCCATGCTGTTCACCTTCAGCCAGATCCGTCGCTACCAGTGGATCGGCCTGCTGCTCTGCGTCAGCTTCGTCACCAAGATCGGCACGACACCGCTGCTGGACATAGTGCTCACCCTGCCGGGACCCGAGCTGCACGGCAAGATCAACATCAGCTCGTCGGACTTTCAGCTGCTGCTGGCCGGGCTGATCGTCTCGGCACTGGCCCTGGTGATGCGCGAGGCCAAGCTGCTGGCCGATGAACAACAACTGACGGTGTGAGGATCCCATGCCCATCATCATCCGACTCGATGCCCTGCTGGCCGAACGCAAGATGACCGCCCGCGAGCTGGCCCTGCGGGTAAACATCACAGAGGCCAACCTCTCCATCCTGAAAAACGGCCATGCCAAGGCGGTTCGCTTCTCCACCCTGGAGGCGATCTGCCGCGAACTGGGCTGCCAGCCCGGGGATCTGCTGGCCTTCGAGGAGGAGCGTTGATCCCCTATGAGTCGCCATCTCACCCTGTGTGCCCTGTGGTTGCTGCCGCTGTGGGCCTGCGCCGCCGATGACACCAGCGGCCCCCGCTACCACATTGAGCAGGGCAGCCGTGCCAATGAGTTGCAGATACGCCTCACGATGCAGGGCAATCCCCCTTTTACCCTGCTCCCCGCTCGTCAGTTGCCGGGCAGTTCCGCGCCGGTTTCACCCAAGCTGGTCTGTCTTGCAGACAACCAGCCGGTGGCCCTCAACCAGCCCTTCTCCTGCCAAGAGGTCGGCTGGCAGGTAACCCTCACTCCGGCGCCAGCCCTGGGGGCCGATGCCTCGGCCCAGGCGTCGCTGCTGTTTGCCCCCAATCGGTGGCTATTGACCGAATGGGGCAATCTGGTGCGCCAGCAAGGGAGTCGCCAAGGGGACATCTGTCTGCCGGATGGCCGCTGCCAGCCGCTGCCGGACCTCAACCAGCCGCCGCTGATCCTGCCATTTGGTCTGGCCACAGTGCCCGTCGCCAAACGGGATCCCAGGCTGCTGCTGAGCCATGACGAGACGGCCAATCAGCTCGATCTGCCGGCCCTGCAGCAGCAACTGAACGAGATCATCGACTATCTGGCCTTCCAGCTCGATGTCACCCCGCCCACTCACCCGTGGCGGCTGGTGTGGCTGGGACGGGATGTGGCGACCCGCTCCCTCGGCGGCGCCGCCGGGGATCAGGTGTTTGTCGCCAACTACCCCACCAGGGATGGCAAGCCGACGCCACAGGCGCCACTGCGTCTGCTGCGCACCTCCGCCCACGAGGCGGTGCACATCCTCAGCACCGCGCCACAGCCCACCTGGGTCAACGAGAGCCTTGCCGAGTACCTTGCCATCAAGGCGCTGCGCCGCTTTCGGCTGCATCAGGTCACGGCGGTCAACGAGCTGGCCGAACGGGGCAAGCAGCTGCCCCATGGCGAGAGCGGCCTCTATCGGGCGGCCCGCGAGGTGATGGCAGGGGATCGATCCTACTACCCGCTCTTTTACGTCAAGGGGAGCGCCTTCTGGGAAACCCTGGACAGGGAGCTGCAACACAATGACGCCACCCTGGCCAGGCTGCTGCCCCAGCTGGGCTGGCTGCCGGATGGTCGCTTTGATACCGCATCCAATGAGCTGCTTGCTGGCACCATAGGCTCGGATACCTGGCGCCGTCTGAGCCGCCACTATCTTGGCGAGCCGCGGTAACGCCGCACGCCGCAACGAAAAAGGGAGAGCCATGGCTCTCCCTTTTGCTGTGTTATGATTCATACGGGTCTTCATCAGACCGGAACATGCCCCTGCCCAGACGGCGCAGCTGGGCGCAGGCGCCGCACGAACACCGGCAGTACCACCAGCACCATCAGGAAGAAGATGCTGCCTCCCAGCGGTTCGTAGAGCAGACCGCACAGGGTCATCAGGGCGGCCACCGTCATGCCGAGCCCCAGCGCCGCATAGAGCGCCTGGGTCGGGATCAGCTGCTCGGCCGGCAGCTGGCGGGTCATGAAGCGCACGGCGCCGAGGTGGCTGACGCAGAAGGTAACCGCATGCAGCAGCTGGCCCGCCACCAGCACCAGGATCTCGGTGGAGGCTCCAAGCAGGATCCAGCGCACCACGCAGCCCAGCGCCCCCACCAGAAACAGGGTCTGGGCGCCGAAGCGGTTGAGGAAGCGCTTGTCGGCGGCGAACATGCCGATCTCCGCCACCACCCCCAGCGCCCACAGATAGCCGATGGTGGTGCCGCTGTAGCCCGCCGCCTTCCAGTGAATGGCGCTGAAGCCGTAGTAGGCGGCGTGACTGCCCTGCAGCAGGGCCGAGATCAGCAGGAAACGGCGTACCTGGGGGGACTTGAGGGTATCGAGCAGGGAGGCCTTGGCCCGCTCGCCCTGGATGTCCCGCGGCGCCGGGTGCAGCGGCAGCCAGCTGAGCAGCAGCATCAACAGCAGCCCGGCCACCATGGTGTGCAGCACCCATTCGCTGCCAAAATTCCCCACCAGGGCCCCCACCAGGGTCGAGGCGACGATGAAGGCAAAGGAGCCGCACAGGCGCACCTTGCCGTAGTCGAGGTGCGCCTGCACCACCATGCGGGTGGCCAGCGCCTCCCCTACCGGCATCAGGGTCGGGTAGATGAAGTTCGCCACCAGGGTCAGTCCCACCAGCCACCAGAGATTGTGGCTGAGGTAAAAGCCGAGGAAGGCCAGCAGACTGAGCAGGCAGAGCAGGCGGGTGACCGGCAGCAGGTGCCCCGCCCCCTTGATCTGCCCCATCACCATCAGGTTGCCGGCAAAGCGGATTGCCATGCCGGCACCGAGCAGCAGGCCTATCATCTCGGCGCTCACCCCGATCCCCTCCAGCCAGAGCGACCAGAACGGCAGATAGGCACCATAGACGAAGTAGAAAGCACCAAAAAACAGGGCTAACCAGGAGAAGGCGGGCATAGATCCTCGGCAAGGGGGAAGATGGGGCACAAATGATAACCGATTTGCCGGTGGGGATCCTGCGATCCCGGGTGGTAAGCCGCGCAAGCAACAATGAAAAATATCAATAAAATTGAACTATTGGCGCAAGACCGGTGTCTATCGAGTAACACCTCCTCCTGGTTAGTGTTGCAATCCTTCCACCCGCCTTCGGCGGGTTTCTTTTTGGCCGCCGCCGGGGGCCAAATTTCAGCCATGAAAAAGGGGCCCGCAGGCCCCTGTCGTGATAGGTATTCATCAGAATACGTACTTGACCCGTGCGCTCAGGTTGCGACCCGGCTCGGTCTTGTTGCTGGTGCTGGCACTGGCGCTCTGCCCCGTGATGCTCTCGTAGTTGACGTACTCCTTGTCGAACAGGTTGAAGACGCCCAGGTTGAACTGCAGATCCTGCACCGGCTTGAACTGGGCATAGATGTCCACCACGCCCCAGCCCGCGCTCTTGATGTTGTCGTTGCCCTTGGCATCCTTGCCCACCTTGCTCATGTCGTCGGCAAAGCGCAGGGCGGTGTTGATGTTCCAGTTGGGCTGCTCCAGTCGTACCCCCAGGGTCCCCTTGAGCGGGCTCAGGCTGTTGATGTAGTTGCCGTCGCCATCCTTGCCCTCGATGTAGGAGAGGTTGCCCCAGACGTTGACCAGATCGTTCAGCCAGTAGTCCGCCTTGGCCTCGGCCCCCTTGGTGGTGGCCTTGTCCAGGTTCTGGTACTGGTAGACGGCGGTGCGCCCTTCGGTGCTCACCTGGCCCAGCTCGATGAAGTCCTCGAACTTGTTGTAGAAGGTGGCCACTTCATAGCTGAAGCCGCCGGCGCTACCGCGTACCCCCAGATCGATGCCGTCGCTGCTCTCCGGCTTGAGGTTGGTGTTGGGCTCGATGCGATAGCCGTACGCCTGGTGGTTCAGGGTGGAGAAGGCGTTGTCATACATAGGGGTCTTGTAGCCGTGGCTGTACTGGGCGAACAGGTTGGCCGCCTCGTGCGCCTTGAATACCAGTCCCAGCTTGGGCGAGAACTCCCCTTCGGAGAAGCGCTTGAGGTTCTCGCCCGTGTAGGCGGGATCCTGATCCGGGTTCATCCGGTAGTAGTCATAACGGGCCCCCGGCGTCAGCACCCAGCGCTCGCCGAACTTCAGCTCGTCAAACGCCCACAGGGCGCCGTGCTCTGTGGTGGTGGAAGGGAAGCTCAGCTCGTTGTAGCCGACGAAATCCCCCGGCACGGTCGGCGCCTTGAAGCGGGTCCGCTCGTTGTCGGTGTGCTCATACTCCAGGCCCCAGGCCAGTCGCTGGCTATCCAGCGCCTTGCTGAACTTCACCTGGGCGCCCAGGCTCTTCTGCTCGAAACCGTTGCTGTCCAGCGAGTTCTTGGTCACATAGGGGTTGGTCGGCCGCACCGGGTATTTGGAGAAGGCGTACTGATCCAGGGTCTGCTTGGTACGGGCATAGTAGATCTTGCTGTCGATGCGATCGACCCAGGGCGCCTGCAGGGCGATACCGTGATCCAGCACCAGCGACAGGTTGTCGGTATCCTTGTCGGTGATCGGCTGGTTGAAGACCGAGCCGGCCTTGGTGAGGTCGACGGCATCGGGGTTCTGCCCCTCGGTGAAGTAGTCGACGGTCAGCTTGAGGAACTGGCTATCGCTCAGGCTCCACTGGCTCTTGAACAGCAGCGCCTGACTGACGATGTCGAACTCGTTCTTGTCGCCGTCGTAGTTCTGGGTTACCCCGCCGTCACGCCAGGTGTAGCGCAGCAGGTTTTCCAGCTCGCCGGTACGCAGGGCACCGGTAAAGCCCGCCATCTTCTGGTGGCTGCTGGAGGCATAGCCGGAGGTGGCATCCAGGTAGCTGTCACGGCCCTTGAGGAAATCAGCCGCATCCTTGGTGGTGATGGCGATGACGCCCCCCAGTGCATCGGAGCCGTAGGCCGCCGAGGCCGGCCCCTTGACCACCTCGACCTGCTTGATCATGTCGGTGTCGAAATAGCTCTGGCCCACGCCGCCATTCTTGTAGGCGTCGTTCTGGCGCACGCCGTCGCGCACTATCTTGACCCGGTTCTCGCCCATGCCGCGAATGACGAAGGTCTGGGCATCGCCGGCGCCGCCGAGGGCCGTGACACCCGGCTCGTAACGGAACAGGTCGGCGACGTTGCTCACCACCTGCTCCTCAATCTGTTCGGCGGTGATGACCGAGATGGGGCCGGAGACATCCTCCAGTTTCTGCTCCATCCGGGAGCCACTGACCACCATGACGTCATCTGCTTTCTTGTCCGCCGCAAAAACCGGGGAAGCGAGGCCGGCTGCCACGGCAAGGGCGACCAGCGATAGGGTGTTGTTATGGGCCACTGCAAATCCTTATTGAGAACTGTTATCAAACAGCTGGCATCTTACCCACCTCTCAACAAAGATCAATAACAAACAGAATCATTCTCATTTTCTTTCCTGATT
>NZ_NEVB01000108.1:0-5730 GCF_002259925.1 Aeromonas sp. A35_P
CCCGAGCATCCGCAAGAAACTGTGGGGCGGTGCGCTGTGGTCGCCGTCCTACTTCGCTGGAAGCTGTGGCGGTGCGCCTATCGAGATCATCCGCCAGTACATTGAGCAGCAGCAGACGCCACACTGACCGCCGCAAAGGACGCCTACGGCGTCCGCGCTATCCTTCCCCGGCCTGAAGGCCGAGGCTTGCCGCGCACTCGGTCAAACTGCTTCCAGTAGAAGTGGCGCGGCAGCGCCTCCAGCGCCTTGAGGTACTGGTAGACATCAAAATAGCCGCCCTCCAGCTTGAGGCGGATGCCGTGCTTGAACAGATTGATGCGCTGCTCGCCCGCCATCAGCGGCTCGGGCGCCAGCGAGGTAAGCGCCACCATGTGCAGATTGGCGGAGCGCGACAGCAGCGCCTCCAGCACTTCCGGCATCTCGTGGGCCTGGATCAGATCCACCGTCTGGGCCCTGAGCGCCGCATCCAGCTTGCCGATCTCCTCATCCACGCCAGCCAGCTGGGTGCGCACGTTTTGATCCGGATCCCGCGCCAGCCTGGCCTGCTTGCCCTGGTTTTCGAGATCCATGATCTCCAGATCCCGCTGGGCAGAACTCAGCGCCAGCCGATCCTGCTCCAGTCGCACGGTCGCGGCATCCAGCCAGCCATAGGTGGCAATAGTGCCGACCAGCACCACCCCGGTCAGCATGATCAGCACCCGCTCGCGCTGGCTGAGGGCAGCCAGCTTGTCCGCCCAGGCCTGCCACTGCGCTTTCAGGCTCATCAGGGCTTCTCCCGTTCGATGCCGCTGAGCTGGAAGGCCAGTCGGCCCTCCTTGTCGCGGCTCAAGGTCAATTCACCAAACTGCTTGCCCGCCAGACTGGGGGTCTGCTTGAAACGGTTGACCCAGGCCGGCACGTCCTGACTGCGACCGGCGAAACCGGACAGATTGACACGCCCGTCGGCAATCTCGATCCGCTGCAAGGAGAGCTGCGGATCCCGGATGCGGGAGAGATCGGCCATCAGCCCGGCATAGCCCCTGGATTTTTGCAGCGCCAGGCTGCCCAGCTGTGTGATCAGGCCCTGCTTGGCGGTCAGCTCCTCCTGCTTGGTGACAAGCTGTTGCTGCAGCAGGCCATCGGCCTGGTGACGGGCCAGCTCGGCATCCAGCCGCTGCGCCTCGCCGCGTTTGACCTCCAGCGCAGCCCGCAGCTGGGCCAACTCGCGCGCGACCCCGTGCTGCTGCCAGCCGATGACGGCGGCGGCGCACAGCAGCACCAGCACGCAAGCGCCCCACACCAGCGCCATCTGGTTGAGGCTGGCCCACTGTCGTCTGGGCCGAAACTCGGCGCCATAGAGATTGATCTGACGTTTCATCAGGCATTCTCCCCCAGAGCAGCTGCATAGGCCGAAAGATATTCAACGCCGGACAGTAATTCGGACTTGTTGGCCATGGCAGCCGACATGGTAAGCGTGCTCATTGCTCACCTCCCAGGGCGGCAGCATAGGCCGAGAGATATTCGACGCCAGACAGGATCGCCTTGTTGGCCATGGCGGAGACGGCAAAGCCGAAGGTCTGCTCCATGTGGCGCACCAGGGTACCGATGAAGGACGAGGCGATGGCGAGCTGCATCTGGCCGAGCTCCGGCAGCTTGAGCTGGCCCACCAGATAGTCGAGGGAGCGCTGGATCTCCAGCGCCAGCGAATCGAGCAGCATGGCGTCAGGCTCGTGCTCGCCGGTGAGCGCACCGAAACCGCGCAACTGACGGGAGAAACAGAGTCCCCCCTGATGGAACACCAGCAGTTGCAGATCCTGCCCCTTTGGCTGCCACAGCTGCATGCGCACCGTCTGATCCGGTTCATAGAGGGCGGTCATCGCCAGTTCATCGCTGACGATGGCTTCCAGGGTCGCCACCTGATTGATCGCATCCGCCAGCTGCTGCACCCGGGCCTTGGGCACGCAGATCACGTTGATGCGCGGCCGGCCGGCGGGGTGGGCAGGTCCACATAATCCATGGCGAGCTGCAGCACCGGCTCGTTGACGTAATCCTTGACCGCCCAGGGCAGGGCACCGGCCATTTCGGCCTCAGGCACCGCCGGCTTGTCGATCTGGACCTGTTGATAAAGGCTGGCCGCGAGGGCGACTCGCACCTTAGACTTGGCGAGGCCGTGGCGGCTGAACAGCTCGCCCATGGCCTGGGACCACTCTTGCGGGCCGTTGATGGCGCGGGTGGCGAAGATGGGTTGGTTGCCGAGCGAAGCCAGCATGATCCGATCGCCAGTCAACAGGAGTCCCACCTGCCGGCTCGGGGTCGAACGTCTGAAAAGTTGTTTCATTGAAACCCGCACCTGGCCGCCAAAAATGGATTAAACCTTAGCATAAACAGAGCATTAGCCTCCAGATAAATGACCGATTACGCATTGCCACCCCAGCCCCAATCCGGCTTGTTGCTGCCGTTGCAACCGGCCCTGCTGCCCTCGCCGCTGCAACCTGTCTCGCACCCGCTGTTGAACGCCCATGATGTCCAGCTCTGGTGCAAACGGGACGACCTGATCCACCCTGCCATCTCGGGCAACAAGTGGCGCAAGCTCAAGTACCACCTGCGGTATGCCGAGGAGCAAGGCAAGCGCCATCTGCTCTCGTTTGGCGGCGCCTATTCCAATCACATCCATGCCCTGGCGGCGGCCGGGTGCCAATCTGGCCTGCGTACTACCGGCATCATACGCGGGGAACCGGAGGCCGTCAGCAACGCCACCCTGAGCGCGGCAAAAGGCTGGGGCATGGATCTCATTTTTGTCGACCGCCAGAGCTACCGGCGGCGGCAGGATCCCGCCTGGCTGGACCAATTCCAGGATGAAGAGACCCTGATAGTGCCGGAGGGGGGCAGCAGCCCGCTGGCCATCCCCGGGGTGGCCGAGCTGGTCGACGAGGTGCCCTTCTCGCCGGATCTCTGGGTGTTGCCCTGCGCCAGCGGCGGCACCCTGGCCGGGCTCATCGCCGGCAAGCGGGATCCCGAGCAGATCCTCGCCATCGCCGTGCTCAAGGGGGGTAGCTTCATCGCCGACGAGGTGTGCCGGCTCCACCCGGCCGCCGCCGACACGCCCGGTTGGCGGATTGCCCTGGATCACCATGATGGCGGCTATGCCAAATTCAGCCCGGCGCTCTGGCAGTGGGTGCAGGCCTTCAGCGCCGAGACCGGTCTGCCGCTTGAGCCCATCTACAGCGGCAAGGCGATGTGGGGGCTGTTTCGCGAACTGGCGGCGGGTCGCATCCCGCGCGGCAGCAAAATCGTCTTCCTCCATACCGGCGGCATGCAGGGGCTGGCGGGACTGAGAGAGCAAGGGCGTCTGTGACGGACGGCTGGGCGCAACTCAAGCCCTGAACCACCACGCTGAACCACAAAAAGAGAGGGTCGCCCGGGCGACCCTCTCTTGCATTAATCAGGCACCGGCCGGTTCCAGCACCAGTCGCTGTGGCTCGGCAAACCAGGGGCCCTGCCCGGCGTGCACTCCGAGGTGGCGCAGCATCTTCCACTCGTCCCCGCTCTCCACCCCCACGGCGATGACCCGGGTGCGGGTATTGGCACAGCCCCCCACCAGGCTGCGCACCGCCATCTGGTTGACCTGACGGGTATGGATCTCGCGTACCAGGCTGGGATGCAGCTTGAGGAAGTTGATCTCGAACTCCTTGATGTACTGGGTGCTCACCACATCCTGGCCGGCGTGATCGATGGCCAGCTGGCAGCCCAGCATGCGCAGTGCCCGCAGCGGCCGCTTGAGCGCCTCGTAGTGGCGGGTCACCTGGGCCTCGGAGAGTTGCAGGATCAGCCGCTCGTTGGTGCTGCGCGGCAGCTGGAACAGATCGAAGAACAGCCAGCGCTGGAACTCCCGGTGCAGCAGGCTCTGGGCACAGAGGGTCAGGCTGATGGGGCAGCTCTGCTCGGAGCGCTGACGCAGCAGGGCGAGGGTCTGCTGTGCTACCAGCCGATCCAGCGGCAGCAGCAGCCCCGCCTTCTCCGCCATCGGCATGAAGACACCGGCCTGCAGCTCCCGCCCCTGCTCGTCGTGGATCCGGATCAGCAGATCCTGCTGCAGCACCACCTGATCCCGCTCCTGCTGCACCGGCTGCACGTAGAAGTCGATGCCGTGCTCCTCGATGCGCCGGCCGATCAGGGTGCGCCAGCGCACCGTGCCCTTGCTGCTCTGCTCCTCGTCCAGCTGCTTCTCGTAGAGGAACCAGCCGGTGTGGCCCTGCAGTTGCGCACTCTTGAGTGCCAGCTCCGCCTCCTCCTGCACCTTGAGCAGGGAATCCTGCGCCTGATAGCAGACCGCTCCCAGATAGACGGCGGTGTCGGCATTGACCGCCTCGGGCCAGTGCAGTCGCTGCAGGCTCTTGTGCAGCTGGCCAGCGGCATCCACCATCTCGCTCTCCGACATGTTGGGCAGCAGCACCGCAAACACCTGGCCGGCATAGCGGGCTTGCAGGGCACCGTTGTGCTTGCGCACGAAGGCGGCGATGGAGGCGCTTGCCTCCATCAGCAGATCCTGGCTCTGGCGGCCGTTCAGCTCGGGATCCAGCTCCTCCAGCCCGGCCAGCTCGATCAGCAGCACGCCGCCGCTCATCACGCTCGCCTCCATGATGGCGTTCTCCAGCCGGTTGTCGAAGAACAGGCGGTTGCCGATGCCGGTCATCTTGTCGACGAAGGCATTGCTGCGGATGAAGTTGTCGAAGCGGCTGCGCTCCTTGCGGGCATCCGCCAGTTCGGCCAGCAGATAGTCGAGGGCCTGGCTGGCTGACTGCGGCCACTCGTCGGCCGGATCGTGGGCCAGCTTGGTCAGCTTGCCGTCCAGGATCAGCTGGGCCCGTTCCGCCAGCAGCTCGGCCCCGCGCAGTTGCAAGCGCAGCCAGCGGATGGAGTACCAGAGGCCGAATACCACGATGAAGATGCCGAGGGAGATGCCCGACATGGCCTTGATGGAGTACTCGAACTCCTTGAACGGCCGCTCCAGCTTGAAGTCGGCCTGCATGTCGGGCTGATGGGGAATGGCCTGGTGATAGGGGATCAGCAGGCTCTCGTCGGTCGGCTGCTGCACGTCGCGAAACCAGTAGATCCGCTGCTTGTTCTGGCGGATCTCCAGTTCCACCACGTGGGCCGAGCGCAGCAGGGTCGGCAGCCAGCGGGTGAGATCCTGATGATCGTCGGCGATCTCCAGCTGCTTGTCGATGATCTCCACCAGGGAGTCGACCTTCTTCTGCTGCAGCTCCATGCCCAGCTCGCGAAAGCTGAACACCCCGCCAAGCAGCACCATGGCCATGGCCGCGATGACGCACAGGGTAATAAACGAGACAAGCTGGGTGGTCAGTTTCATGTACCTTTCCGTATGCCCGACAACTTCCATGTGGCTTCATCGTATCAGCCAACCTTGAAGCGCGCCTATGGACGAAGATCCCGCTTCTGGAATTAAGCGGGCGAGCATACCCAAACAGGTGCGAGAACACCAAGCCCCTGACAGGGTGGCAGCCAAAAATGAGGATCAAGAGGGAGGCGAGGGAGCAAGGCTCACGGCAATGGCGGAATGACAGGCAGAAAAATGGTCCCGCAGAGGGGACCAAAAGAAACACTCATATCAAAACTAACACTCTGTGCTACTGACAAAAAAACAGATACAGGAGTATTGAACACACGGTGAGTCAAACCGCACGGCTACTCTAGCCACTTCAGATAAGCTGGACAATTGTCATTTATGAC
>NZ_NEVB01000109.1:0-5725 GCF_002259925.1 Aeromonas sp. A35_P
ATTTTGCAGTATTCTTGCCACCCGACAGTCGTTCAACAGGATGTTATCAGTTCATGTCGTCTACCGCGCTCAGTCATCCCTCTTCTGCCAGCCAGACACCGCTGTTCTTTCGTCTGGATGTGCGCAGCCAACGGCTGGTCGCGTTGACCGATGTGATGCAAACCCCGCTCTACTGGCTCGATGAGCCAAGGGGCCCCTGGCCGGCCCAGCTGCCGGATGCACTGCGCCTGCCTATCGAACAGTTGCTGGTCAGCGGCTAGGGCGGCAAGCTGGTGCTGCGCTTTGCCGGCCAGCAGTGGCACATTGCCCTCTCCCACGAACAAGATGCCTTCTGGCTCATCTGCCTGCAGACCCTGCGCCAGGAGCCGGTGGCCGACCTGGCACTGCAACTGCCGCGCCTGAGCCAGATGGCGAGCCAGCAGCAGTTTGCCGCCATGCTGGAGGCCCTCAAGGAGAGCCTGGGGGCCGATCGCCTCATCCTCTGGCACTATCAGGCCAACGGCCCCCTCGGCAGCGAGCAACTGACCCCGGTCTTTACCCTGGGGGCCGACGAGGTAGCCGCCATTCGCGGCGACAGTCGCTACATCCGCGCCCTGCGCACCCTGCGCACCCGCAAGTCCCTGAGCTTTTCGGAAGCCGCGCACCAGCCCATGCTGAGTCAGCACTACTATCTGGCCAATGCGGGGGTGAGCTCGCGTCTGGACGGTGCCTTGCTTGAGCAGGAAAAACTCATCGGCGTGCTGAGCCTCGAATACCTCAACGCCACCCCGCTGAGCGAAGAGATGCTGCAACTGGTGCGTCACAGCGCCCAGCTGCTCGGCCACTGGCAACCGGTGCCGGAACCGGTCCAGCCCGCCGTGCTGACGCTGCCTGCCGAGCTCACCCTGCTGACCGGCATCGCCTATTGCCGCGCCTTGGTGAGCTGGGCCATGAACGTCAGCGGCGCCCGCATCGGCTGGATCGGCGAGTACCAGCCACGCGGTCAGGATCTCTGGATGATCCCGCGCTGCGTGCTGGAGGGGGAGAGCTTCTCGGTGCTCAAGCCCATCCAGATGGACCCGGGACCGGGTCAGGAGCTGTTCCAGCACGGCCAGGCGCTCTATGTGGAAGACCTGCCCCTGCGTTATCCCCAGGCCAGCCAGCTGCTGGCACTCAATGCCCCCGTCTATGTCGGCATTCCGCTGCACGGCCAGCAGGGCGCCCCCATCGGCCAGCTCGCGTTGCTGCTCGACACGCCACTGGCCGACCCCATACCGCTGCTCGACGCCCTCAGCAGCCAGCATGAGCGGGCCGCCGTCGAACTAAGGCGGCTGGCCGCCGATGATGCGCTGCGACTGGCCGAGGTGGCCTTCAACACCCACGACGGCCTGCTGGTGATGGATCACAAGGGGTTCATCCTCAAGGTCAACCGCTCCTTTGGCCGCATCACCGGTTTTGCCGACGATGAGATGATCGGCCAGCATATCGTCCGGCTCAGGCCCACCTACTATGGCGATCACCTGGCGCAGGACGTGCGCGAGGTGGTGGCGGCCCAGGAGTTCTGGATGGGCGAAGAGCGCTGTTTGCACAAGGATGGCCACCTCTTTCCGGTGCGGCTGATGGTGAGCGGGGTGCAGGACGAACACGGCGAGATCAGCCACTACGTCTGCAGCTTCTATGACATCAGAAAGGAGAAGGAGGCGGCGCGCCACATCGAGCAGCTCGCCTACTACGACGATCTGTGCGGCCTCTACAACCGCCGCAGCCTCAACGACGTCATGCAGCGCACCCTGCAGGAGGCCAGCGGCCAGTGGGGCGCCTTGCTGCTGGTGGATCTGGACAACTTCAAGTCGATCAACGACTCCCTCGGCCATGCCTGCGGCGATCTGCTGCTGCAGGCGGTGGTGGAGCGCCTCAAGACCCTGCCCCAGGACAACCTGGTGCTGGCCCGCATCTCGGGGGACGAATTCGCCCTGCTGTTCAGCGCCCTGGGCCAGGGTTATGTCACCGCCAAGATCCTGGCAGAACACTTCGCCCGCGAGCTGATGGGGCTGTTTCGCATTCCGTTCGACATCGAGGATCACAAGCTGCACTGCAGCGCCTCGGTGGGGATCAGCCTCTTCTCCAGCGAGGACAAGGATCACCTGGTGCTGATGCAGCAGGCCGACACCGCTACCCACATGGCCAAGCGATCCGGCCAGGGCAACTATGTGTTCTTCAGCGAGGCCATGGCGGAGAAAGAGAAGAGCAAGCTGGCGCTCAACAACCAGCTGCGCGATGCCCTGCGCCACCACGAGCTGCAACTGCACTACCAGCCGCAATACCGGGTCGACAACGGAGCACTGTCCGGTATCGAGGCGCTGCTGCGCTGGCAGCGCAGCGACGGCAGCATGGTGCCACCGGCGGAATTCATTCCCATCGCCGAGGAAACCAGCCTCATCCAGGACATAGGCTACTGGGTGATGAAGACCGCCTGCGCCCAATACAGCTTCTGGCTCAACCGCGGGCTGGCCATTCCCCATCTGTCGGTCAACGTCAGCGCCCGCCAGTTCCACACCGCAGGCTTCGTGCAGCAGGTGGAATACATATTGCGCGATACCGGGGTGCCCCCCTCCCGCCTGCTGCTGGAGGTGACCGAATCCGTGGTGCTGGAGAACCGGCTGGAGAGCATCGCCAGGATGCGCCAGCTCAAGGAGCTCGGCATCCTGCTCTCCATCGATGATTTCGGCACCGGCTACTCGTCGCTCGCCTATCTGCGCGATCTGCCGGCGGACGAGGTGAAGCTCGACAGAAGCTTCATTCAGACCCTGGTGCACAGCGAACAGGACAAGGCCATCGTCAAGGCGATCCTGGAACTGGCCAAGGTTTTTCGTTTTACCGTCACCGCCGAAGGGGTCGAAGACGAAGAGCAGCTCGCCATCCTCAAAGCCCTCGGCTGCCAGCATTATCAAGGCTTCCTGACCAGCAGGCCGCTCACCGCCAAAGCCCTCGAGAGCCTGCTGGGTGCCCCGGTACCGGGCTAAACATGTAGGATTTATAGGGCTTTATGTAATAAAATAACGGCCTGCTCGAATCATTGGAGTCGTCTATGTCTGTCATTAATCGGATCCCTGCTGTCGAAGTCAGCGGCCCCGCCGCTGAAACCAGTGTGACCACCGATACATCCGGGGTCATTGGCCGGATCCATTCCGTTGAAACCTGCGGCACCGTCGATGGCCCCGGAATACGCTTCATCGTGTTCATGCAGGGTTGCCTGATGCGCTGCAAGTACTGCCACAACCGCGACACCTGGGACACCCAGGGCGGCCGCGAGGTGACAGTGCCGGAGTTGATGGGCGACATTACCAGCTATCGCCACTTCATGAATGCCTCGGGTGGCGGCGTCACCGCCTCCGGTGGCGAAGCCATGCTGCAGCAAAATTTCATCGCCGAACTGTTCGCCGCCTGCAAGGAGAAGGGCATCCATACCTGCCTCGATACCAACGGCTTCGTCCGCCACTACGACGAACAGCTCGACAAGGTGCTCGACAATACCGATCTGGTGCTGCTCGACATCAAGCAGATCAACGACGACAAACACATTCCGCTGACCCACGTCAGCAACAAGTACACCCTGGAGTTTGCCCGCTACCTGGCCGCCAAGGGCAAGACCATGTGGATCCGCTACGTGGTAGTACCGACCTGGTCGGACGATGACGAGAGTGCCGAAGGGCTCGGCCAGTTCATCGCCGAACTGGGAGAGTGCGTCGAGAAGGTGGAGCTGCTGCCCTACCACGAACTTGGCAAGCACAAGTGGGACGTGCTGGGCGACACCTATGATCTCACCGGGATCAAGCCCCCCAGCAAGGAGACCATGGACCGCGTCCAGGGCATCCTCGCCAAGTACCACAGCAACGTCAAATACTGATAGCTCAGGGGCTGGCCGGGAAAACGCCGGCCCCTTTCACATCGGGCCTCGCCCACCTGCATGCCGTCACCGGACAAGGATCTGCCATGAGTGAAGGACAAGCCGCTGCCCTGCTGCTCTGGGTACTGCTGCTCACATTCAGCCTGCGTGGCACCTTGCTGCGCACCCTCCACGACCATCCGCTCTACCAGCACCTCTGCCTTGGCGGCGCCATCGTGCTGGTGCCGCTCTGGACCCTGCGGGCCGGCCTGCACGAGGGGCTGGAGGTGCACTTTCTCGGCCTCACCAGCCTGACCCTGCTGCTGGGCTGGCGCCTCGCCCTGCTCGCCCCCTGCCTCACCCTGCTGGTGCTCAGCTACTTTGGCGTCATCCCGCTGGCCGAGATAGGCTGGCAGGCCCTCATCGGTGTGGCCCTGCCGGTCGCCACCACCTGGCTGCTGTTCCTCGCCAGCTGGGCCTGGCTGCCGCGCCACCTGTTCGTCTACCTGTTCGTAGTGGCCTTTCTTGGCGGCGCCCTCTCCATCTCGGTCAAAGTGATCGCCAGCGCCCTGCTGATGGGTCTGAGCGACACCTACCCCTGGCGCACCATCAGCGCCGACTACCTCTCCATCTGGCCACTGCTGCTCTTCCCCGAAGCCCTGCTCAACGGCATGACCATGACCCTGCTCGCCATCTACCGCCCCCACTGGGTCAACACCTTCTTCGACCGGGAATACCTGGGCCGCTGAGCCTGCTCTTAAGCTTGTTTGCCACGTGCAAAACAAAAAGCCCCTGAGAAACAGGGGCTTTTTGTTTGTGAAAGGCAGGCGAGGCTAGAAACGATACTCAATGTGGATGGTATGGCTATCCAGTCCTGGATTCTGTTCATACATCTTGGCGTTGGACATATGTTCATATTGATAGCCAATCAGCCAGTTTGGTGTCAGCGCATAGCCAAAGCCAATACCGCTTGAAAACTGGAAGGGACCACCATAGTCCTTGAAGCCATTGCCGCGGTGGCCGAATTCATGCTCCGCCAGCCAGAGTACTTCAACCGGGATCCAGACTACCCAGTTGCCCCACAGGCACTCAGCCCGCGCCCCCGTTCCCAATCTGGCGGTGCTGCCATCTCCGACCTTCAACATGCCACCACGGGCACCCAAACCAAGCTGACAACCTGAGTCGCCCCAACGCCAAAACATGTGGTGATATTTGACATCGACACTATAGATATCGAGCTTTTCGTTTTCGGCTGGTTTGCCAAGCTGCAACGCCATTATGTCATCCTCGGCGAAGACTCCCGTACTGACAGCCATGGTCGCCAGCAATCCTGAAAGCAAGATCGAATTAGCGTGCATCATCCCCTCCACTATCCCTGTTGTTTGCGCCGCCACGTCCAAGTGCAAGCGAGTACATATCAGGAATAGTCAGTCAGGAGGAGGTTTGTCAATTTAGTGTTAACAACTAAAAAAGGCAGCATTTCATGTGGAATAGTCTATGCATTTGCAAGACCAACTGATTTTTTCGGAATAAACCAGAGAAGGTGATTACTATTTGAACAGAAAAGAAACGGTAAACACAGACTGATCACCCCCCATAAAAGCAAGCAATGTAGATCACAAAAATAAAATTTTATTGAAGCAAGAGGGGTGTATGAGAAAAGTCTTAATTAATCAGTTTTTCGCCATCAATACTCACTACACTCGTGTCAATCACCACGAAGTTTCAAAAAAAACACATATATAACAAATGGTTGTGCAATTTAGTTGCATTTTCGAACAATTGATAATGCGTGTTGACTCAATTGCAGCTGGTAGGTAGTATGCAGCGCAAATAAAATTAAGCATGACGCACGTCACA
>NZ_NEVB01000110.1:0-43419 GCF_002259925.1 Aeromonas sp. A35_P
GTGAGTGCCCACACAGATTGCTTGATTCAAATTGTTAAAGAGCAGGGTCTGAAACTATAACCCCAACCAGCTTGCTTTGCAAGGTGGACCAGACGCGCACTGCGCCGTGCTGATGGAGGCGCATTATAGGGATATGATTCTCGCTGACAAGCGAAAACTCCGTGTTTTTTTGAAAAAGACGTTCAGCTGTTTAACTAACCACCAATCCGGATGAAAATTACCCCAGCAATGATCCAAAAGAGCCCCCCTGGCTATTTAGCGTTACCGCCTGGTATGACCATCCCACTACAGACATGCCAAGACGGCACAGATGCAGAAACGAAAAGGACCCCATGGGGCCCTTCGATATCACGGGGTATCTCTATAGATCAGATAGAGAAGCTGGAACCACAGCCACAGGTGGTGGTGGCATTAGGGTTGGTCACGGTGAAGCGGGAGCCTTCCAGACCTTCGGTGTAATCCACACTGCCACCAACCAGATATTGCAAGCTCATGGGATCGATCACCATGGTGACCCCGCTCTTCTCGACCACGGTATCCCCTTCGTTGATCTTCTCATCGAAGGTGAAACCATACTGGAAACCGGAGCAGCCACCGCCCGTGATGTACACCCGCAGCTTGAGCTCGGGATTTTCTTCTTCGGTGATCAGGGTCTTCACCTTGTTGGCTGCCGCATCCGTCATCTGGATGGGCAACGGGGCTTCTGCTACTGCACTCATTACTGACCTCACAACCGTTAAATCCACAAACATGGAAACCGCGAAATTATCCAATACCCGACCATTCAGTTCAAGTATTCACCAAGCTTCTTACTGTGCGGCCGGCACAGGTGCCGGTGGAGCAACCACCAGCGGCTTGATCACCTCGCCCCATTCGGCCAACAGCTCCTGGGCCGGTTGCCGACCATCCTTGCCGATGGTGATCCGCACCCGGTCCGGTACAAAGCCTTCCGGCAACTGCCAGTTGCCTTCCAGCAGCTGGAAGTAACGCAGCGCATAGCGCCCCTCCCCCACCTTCATGCCCAGCTCACGGCTGCCGAGGGTTCTGGGCTTGTCACCCTGGCTTCCTTCCACCTTTATCTGTACCTGACCGCGAAACAGCTCGCGCTTCTTGGCGGGCTGGGTCAGCGCCAGCCGATAGTGATAGCGACCTGGAATGCTGGTCTCCTGCAGGGTGAGGTTGTCGATCACCACTCCCACCTGCTCGCCGGTGGGACGCATGATCCGCTCGAAGAAAGCCAGCTGGCGCTTCTGCTCCTGCACCTGGGCTTCCTGATCCTTGAGCCCCTGTTGCAACTGCTCGAATGCTGCCTTTTGGGTAGCCAGCAGGGTCTCCTTGATGCCAAGCTCGCTCTTGAGCTGGCCGATGGCCTTGGCCTGGCGCTCCAGCGTCTCCTGCTGAACCGTCAACAGGCTGCTCTGAGCCAGCTCCTGGCGATTACCGACGAAATAGCCGATGAGCGCCCCCACCATCAGCACTGCCAACCACTTCATTATCTGGGACATAAGGCCTCTTTTGTTACTGCGCATACTGCGGCCACGCTCCCTTCACTATACGCGACACAAGCAGATTCAGGCCGGCAGACAAAGAGTTAACCGGCACTGGCGCCGCTTTCTCCCCGCTTTTGACGCGCCGCGAGCCGTAAAGTTCGCTCCAGGATCTGGGAATAGATGGGGCGGCCTCCCAACCACTGGGCCACCAGGGTCGCACCGACCGTGGTGATCATCATGGGCAGGATCAGCTGATAGTTGTCGGTCATCTCGGTCACCAGCACTATGCCGGTGATGGGTGCACGTACGGTGGCGGCAAACAGCGCCCCCATACCGGCGATGGCAAAGGCACCCGGTTCGATGCCAAGTTCGGGGAAGGCCGAGTGGAACAGGTGACCGAACACCACTCCGAACAGGGTGCCAAGGGCCAGGGTCGGCGCAAATACCCCACCCGGCGCGCCGGAGCAGAAACAGATCAGAGTGGCCACCAACCGGATGGAAAAGATGAGGAACAGGGTGGCCATCGCATACTCTCCGCCCATCAGGTGAGGGATAAGTTCGGTGCCACCGCCGGTCACCGCCGGGGTGAACAGTGACAGTACGCCGAAGGTGCCTGCCACCAGCATGCCGATGGCCACGAAGCGATGACGCTTGTTTTGATGCAGTGCCAGATAACCATCCTGGCAGGCCAGCACCAGCTTGTTGAAGACAAACCCCAGCACGCCGAAAGTGGCCCCCATGAAGAGGAACAACCAGAGCGCCTTGAGGGCCGGCGCATCGTAGTGAGGCAAGCTGATCACCGCCCCCTGCCCCTTCATGTTCTGCAGCATCAGGGTCGCCATGATGGCGGAAATGCCCACCGCCTTGATGGCCAGAAAGGAGTAGCGAAACTGCGGGCGCATCTCCTCCATCACGAACAGGATCCCTGCCAGCGGCGCATTGAAGGCGGCGGCCAGACCGCCGGCCGCACCGGCCGCCAGCAAGGCGTGGCCATACTCCTTGGGCAGCCGGAAGATATCCGCCACCATCTTGCCGAGGTTGCCGCCGATCTGTACCGAGGGCCCCTCCCGCCCCAGCACCATGCCGGAGCTCAGGGTACAGATGCCACCGAAGAACTTGACCGGCAACACCCGCCACCAGCGCACCGGCCGCAACTCGTCCATGGCGCCCTCGATCTCGGGAATGCCGGAGCCCCCGGCCTCCGGCGCAAAGGTGTGGGTCAGGAAATAACCTATCATCCCCAGCAGGGCGCTGAAACCGAAGCCGAGCAGACCGAGCTGCCACCAGGGGCGATCGGCCAGCAGATCAATGCGCTGCTGCGCCAGCCAGTGAACGCCGGACTCAAACAGTCCACAGACCAACCCGGCCAGGGTACCGACCAGTGCCGCCAACAGCAGCACCAGCAGAGGCATCTTGTCTTGATGAATGATCCGCCGCAGGACGGGGCCACGGGGAGGCGAGAGCGGTTCGGAGGAGGAGAGAGCTTGTTGCGACATGAAAAAAACCACATTCGTTTGCTGACGGAGGTGACGACATCCAGCCTGCTGCCCGGCTGCCCAGCACCGGGCCTTTCTGCTATAGTCGGCCCGTTTCATTTAACACGGGGCAGTCCTTGGCCAGGGAGTCAAGAGCGCAAGCATACTCCAGCTCCCCCCGACTGCCGAGCCGCAATCGGCCACCTGCACCTGTGTGACGACCAAAATCCCATTAAGGATGATCCATGTCAAAATCAGATCAGCTGTTTGAACAGGCCCGCCAGACCATTCCGGGCGGCGTCAACTCACCGGTCCGCGCCTTCAATGGGGTCGGCGGCACACCCCGCTTCATCGATCACGCCGATGGCGCCTACCTCTATGACGTGGACGGCCAGGCCTACGTGGATTACATCGGCTCCTGGGGCCCCATGCTGCTGGGTCACAACCACCCGGCCATCAAGGCCGCCGTCATCAAGGCTGTCGAGAAAGGGCTGAGCTACGGCGCCCCCACCGAGATCGAAGTGCTGATGGCCGAGAAGGTACGCCAGATCGTCCCCTCCATGGAGCAGGTGCGGATGGTCAACTCCGGCACCGAGGCGACCATGAGCGCCATCCGGCTGGCCCGCGGCTACACCGGCCGCGACAAGATCGTCAAATTCGAAGGCTGCTACCACGGCCACGCCGACTCCCTGCTGGTCAAGGCCGGTTCCGGCGCCCTCACCCTGGGTCAGCCCAACAGCCCGGGCGTGCCTGCCGACTTTGCCAAGCACACCCTCACCTGCGTGTTCAACGATCTGGAGTCGGTGCGCGAGGCCTTCAGCCAGTACGGTAGCGAGATCGCCTGCATCATCGTCGAGCCGGTGGCCGGCAACATGAACTGCATCCCGCCGGTACCCGGCTTCCTGGAAGGGCTGCGCGCCATCTGTGACGAGTTTGGCGCCCTGCTGATCCTGGACGAGGTGATGACCGGCTTCCGTGTCTCCCTGCGTGGCGCCCAGGGCCACTACAACATCGACCCGGATCTCACCACCCTCGGCAAGATCATCGGTGCCGGCATGCCGGTCGGCGCCTTCGGCGGCAAGAAGAAGGTGATGCAGCATATCGCCCCGACCGGCCCCGTCTATCAGGCCGGCACTCTCTCCGGCAACCCGGTGGCCATGGCCGCCGGCCTCACCATGCTGGATCTGCTGCTGGAGCCGGGCCTCTATGAGCAGCTGAGCGCCAAGACCGCCCGGGTCGCCGAAGGGCTCAAAGCCGCCGCCGCCAAGCACGGCATCCCGCTCGCCATCAACTACGTGGGCGGCATGTTCGGCTTCTTCTTTACCGATGAGACCGAGATCACCCGCTACGAGCAGGTGACCCGCTGCGACATGGATCGCTTCAAACGCTTCTACCATCTGATGCTGGAAGAGGGTGTCTATCTGGCGCCGAGCGCCTACGAGGCCGGCTTCCTGTCGCTGGCCCACGGCGACAAGGAGATCGAACACACCCTGGCCGCCGCCGAGCGCAGCTTCGCCAAGCTGGCCGGCTAAGCCGTCGCCATCTGTCGCACAAGGGCCCTTCGCGGGCCCTTTTTCATTCTCCCCTCCCCATGCCCGCTGCCGGTGCAATCTGCCCGTCGGCAACAGTGATTTGTCACCAAACGGTGCAACCCCCGCCACAGTCGTTGTCATAAAGCAGGCCCACAATTTGCAGCCGTCAGCAAGAACATCCCCTTGTGAGCGAGGTAGGTATGGCGGAAATGAGCCCCATCGATGTGCTGCGACGCTATCAGGAGTACGAAGCCGAACTGGCCCCTCTGCTGCTGGGGCTGCTGACGGCGCCACCCGATTCACTCAAGGATTATCCCTTTATCCTGCATCAGGCGCCCAGCCGGGAACCGCTCGGGATCCTGCCACCCATGCCGGCGCCGCAAGCCCGTTTGCATCTGATAGTGAGAGGTCATGGCCGTGAACTGACCCTCTGCCTGAACCAGCTTATCGCCTGGCTGATGGGGGACAGGGAGCGGCGCCGGGCCATGCCCTGGTTCAAGGGGGTCTATGTGGTGCTGAGTCTGGCACTGTTTCTGATCGTCGCGACGCTTATCTGGTACGGGCTGGAGCAGCTCTACCTGCTGCTGTGCGGGGCGCAGCAGAACCGGCTGGGAGCCTTCAGCGCCATCATCTTTCTGACCCTGGCGCTGGCGGTATTCGACTTGGGCAAGACCATTCTGGAAGAGGAGGTGCTGCTGCATAAAGACATCTTTCGCCACAGCGCCATTCGCCGCACAATTACCCGCTTCATCGCCGCCATTTTGATCGCGGTCTCCATCGAGGGGCTCTTGTTGCTGTTCAAGGGTTCGCTCGGCCAGAGCGAGCTGCTCTGGCCGGCGGTGGGGGTGATGGGGTGCGCCGTGGGACTGCTGCTGGCCCTCGGGCTCTATGTGTTTCTGGGGGCCAGGGCGAGGCGGCACTGGTGCAGGCCAGCCTGCGACCTCTGCCAGCCGGGGTTGTGGCGTCCGCCGCGCCGCCCGCCAAGAAGCGGGCATGGTCTAGGAGGTATAGATAACGCCAAAGGCTTGCAATCACTTCAATACTCTACGGCCAGCACCCACACGCGCCGTCCTGGCTAACCAGTGACGCCTGCCAGCCGGGGTTGTGGCGCCCGCCGCGCCGCCCGCCAGGAGGCGTACATGGTCCAGGAGGTATAGATGACAATGAAGGCCACCAGCCATTTGAGCATCGCCATGTCCATGGACTTGACCAGCATGGCCGCCAGCACCACGCCAACCGGACCGAAGATGGCCACCGCCAGCACCGCCTTGGCATCGAAGGCACCCTTGCGGATGAAGGTGCCCGCCGAGAAGACGCTGAGCACGGCAGTGGAGCCCATCATTATGGGGAAGGCCGCTAGCGGATTCATGCCAAGCAGATAGACCAGGGTCATGCAGGGGGCGAACAGGCCGATGCCCACGTTCATCAGCACGCCGAAGATGAAGTTGCCGGCGAGCGCGATCCCGAGCTTGTAACCGGTCAGCCCCATGGCATCGCCACCGAGGGGGAACAGCCCCAGCAGGCCCGCGAAGATGAGGCCGGCCACTACCAGCAGGGAGACCGCCATCACCAGCCGGATGGTCTGGCGATCGAACGAGGCGACGTGGCGGGCCCCCCAGGCCGCCCCGGCAGCGGCGGCAGCGGCGGCCACCATCATGCCGATGAGGGTGAGCGGATCCACCTGCACGGCGCCGATGAAGATCAGCGACTGGGTGACCGTCGGCAACACGCACTGGCCGTTGAGGGTGCCCGGCAGCAGTCGATCGTCGATCAGCTTGAACTGCTTGTAGCAGGCGGTCTTCACCGCGAAGCTGCCGACCCCCAGGGTATCGAGAAAATTGGCGACAAAACCGATGGCCGCCACCGGCCAGAAGGGAGTCGACTCCAGCGCTCCCTGTTGCCGCTTGTGCCACCAGGCCCGTACCAGCATGAAGATGAAAGCCAGCGCACAGATGATGAATATCAGGCGCAAAAGATTAATTAACATACAGAGTTCTCCAGCAACGGGCGGCGATTCTAAGGCAGCAAAAATAAAAAATCTTGGCCCTGATCAAGCATTCATCCCTTACAAACGATTCCTTGGAGAAACTCTTGTTCGGCAAGCCCGAACGAATCTGCTAATACTTCTCTATGAGGGCCAGCAGGCCTGGGGCCGCCGGTGGTAGTCATGGTCATTTCGCGACGACCACAGTCACCGGCGGGAAGTAGCCAAAAAGAAGGCCGGTATGCACCGACCTTCTTTTTTTATTGCTGACTCGCCGGTGTTTTACCCGCCAGCCACTGCCAGCCCGGCAAGCGGGGCAGCCGCCGGGCGATCCAGCCGATCAGCGCATCCGACAGCCCGGTCGACAGCAACAGCGGCAGACAGAGCAGGGTCAAGGAGAGGGCGCCGACATAGACATCCGTCAGCCAGTGGGCACCGGAGAGGATGCGGGGCGCCGAGAACAACGGCACCATCAGCAGCGCCGTCACCCCTGCCCAGCGCGGCAGATAGCGCAGGGCAAAACCGGCGAAGATCATCAGGAACAGGGCGTGATCGCCGGGGAAGCTGTCGCTGGAGGAGTCCTTGGTCGGGATTTCGCTGAGCTGGGTGACCCGCAGCGCATCCGCTACCATCAGGGTCGGGCTGGGTCGACTGACCGGCAGCAGATGGCCAAACTGGTTGATCACCAGGGCCCCCAGCAGCATGACGATCCCCATGGCCACCAACCGGCGGCGCCCCTGCTCGTCCTCACGCCAGAAGCAGCGGGAGAGGATAAGCCCCATGCAGGAAAGCACGGCCAGATCGAACAACCGGTTGTTGGTCACCGCCACCAGATCGGCCCACCATTGGGCCTGACCCAGCCAGCCATTGACCAGATGGAAGACGACGAGATCCCACTGATCCCAGGGACCGTGATCGGGCAGAGCGGCCCAGCTGACGGCGATGAGACCACCCAACAGATAACAGGGTATAAATTTGCGCATACGAACTCTCCTCCCCGAAAAATGGGGCCGTATTTTAGAGCATAAGAAGCGTGACGTGAATCACACAAATGAGGGAGGAAGCAAAGTTCATGGGGAAAACAGCGCGGCAGCACAGGTTTCGTTTAAGCCCTTTCTGGAATGTTCCGATCCAGATGGCGGGCTTGGCCGTCCCCGGCCTTGCGGCTAGTATGGAACTCTTCCCTTTCGCGAGATGAACAGCAATATGCGCAGCTACCTCAGGATGATGTTGTTTGCCCTTGGCCTGCTGGCCGGTGTGCAGATCCCGGGTCTGATCGACCTCTACTACCAGCGGCTGGATGCCCGTCTGCAACAGGCCAGCCTCAGCCTGGCCCCCTTTCAGGAGACGGCGGATCAGCACTTCGACGGTGATCTGACGGCCCTGGTCAACCACTACCGAACCAACCCGGACCCGGTCTTCGCCAGGGATGCGGCCAGCCTGCAGCTGCTGGTCAGCCAGCGTCAGACCCTGCAGCAGGAGAGCGTCTACAAGAGCGCCCCCTGGTACCGGCAGCTCTCCCACCTGCTGCTGCGCGCCGAGCCCCAGCTCTGGCAAGATACCCTGCAAAACTACAGCTACGTGGTACCGCTCAAGCAGGCCGCCATCGTCTGCGGCATGGCGGCGGGCTTGCTCGCGGCCCTTGTCGGCGATCTGCTGCTCGGCCTCCTGCTGCTGCCGTTTCGCCAGCGCCAGCCGAGAGTACGCTACGGCCAGCGCTGATCCCTCAGCCAGACCCCGCCAACAACAAGGGGGCTCGCGGCCCCCTTGCTGTCTCTTGCTCTCCCCTACAGCTCGTAGGGCAAGCGCGATTCGCTGACCAGCCGGTTGAGCGCCTTCACCACTTCCGGATCGAACTGGCTGCCTGAGCGCGACATGATGTACTCCATGGTCTGAGCCAGCGACCAGGGCTCCTTGTAGGGGCGCTTGCTGAGCAGGGCGTCGAACACGTCGACCACCGCCACGATGCGGGCCGACAGCGGGATCTGCTCGCCAGCCAGTTGCTCCGGGTAACCCTTGCCATCGAAGTGTTCATGGTGGCCGCGGGCGATCTCGGCCCCCAGCGACAGATAGCTGGTTCCCTCCACCATCTCCCCCGCCTTGTGCAATATGCTGGCGCCTATGTCCGCGTGCTGCTCCATGATGGCCCGCTCATCCGGCTCGAATCGGCCCGGCTTGTGCAGGATGTGGTCCGGCGTGCCCACCTTGCCCACGTCGTGCAGTATACTGGCCATGCCGATCATGTCGACGAAGCCGGGGGTCAGCTCGTCGGGATAGGCCCCCGCCTGTTGCAGTTCGGCCACGATGGCGTCGGAGAGCTTCTGCACCCGCAGCACGTGATCGCCAGTATCCGAATCGCGAAACTCCGCCAGCGCCGCCAGCGCCACCACGGTGGCCTCCTGGGCGCGCAGCAGCTGGTTGTAGAGATAGAGGTTGTCGTATGCCGCCGAGATGCGCTGGCAAAACACGTCCAGCAGATCGCACTCGAGCGGGTCGAGGGGCTGGGTAGGGGTGAAGTTGAGCACGAATTCGCGCCCGTTCTGGGCGGCGATGTAGAGCGCATCCTGGGGATGCTCGAAGCGGTTGCAACGATTGGCCAGCGCACTCATCACAGAGTCGTGCAGGGCCGGGAAGGTAGTGAGCGGCACGTCGCTCAGCAGGGATTCATAGTCGCCGGTAGCGGCCAGGATCTCCAGCTCCTGCGAGCCGGGTCGGCGCTCGGCGCAGATGGCCCCCTCGGTGCCCACGTCGAGAATGGCGCTGATCTGCTTGAGCACCCCGGAGGCAAACTCCCGCAGCGAATGCAGGTGATAGAGATCCCCCGCCCCCTCCAGTATCTTGCCGAGCCCCTGCCGGCTCTTGTCGATGGCGCAGAGGGTCTCGTAGGAGCGCAGGGAGGCGATGACGGTGGTGTAGAGCTTCTGCACCGTCAGCTCGGTCTTGGTCTTGTAGTCGTTGATGTCGTAATCGAGGATCACCCGCTGCTCGGGGGCCTGCCCCGGCTGGCCGGTGCGCAGCACGATGCGGACCAGGCCGTTCTTCATCTCGTTGCGGATCTGGTGCACCAGCCGCAGGCCGGCGTCCTCGGTCTCCATCACCACGTCGAGCAGGATCAGGGCGATGCGCGGGTTGGCCTGCAGCATGCTGGCCGCCTCGGCACCGCTGTAGGCGTTGAGCAGGGCCAGCGGGCGGGATTTGTACTGAATGTTGGAGAGTGCCAGCCGGGTGGCATGATGAATATCCGGTTCGTCATCGACGATCAGCACCTGCCAGGGGTTGGCCATCCTGGTCACCACGGCCTCATCGTCATCCAGCTCGATGATGTCGTCATCCAGCCAGATCTCGTCCTTGTCTTGGGCACTGCTCATATCGTTCACGCCTCCAGGCGCTGCATGAGGGTACAGACAGTATGTACCATCAGGCCGCGATGGATCACAAGCCTCGCGCGATCCGCCTGCCACCATCCATGAGCAGATGACTCACTCGAACGGTTCGAGATAGGCCTGGATCGCCTTGCGCAGCCAGGCCAACACCCTGCCGTGGTAGGCATTTTCCGACAGATAGACGCCGTAGTCCCGCCACTGCAGGCTGAACTTGTGCTTGAGGGTGATCAGGGAGCCTTGGCGCAGCTGACTCTGGATCAGCGGCGACGGCAGCACGGCCCAGCCGAGGCCGTCGAGCACCGCATCGCGCATCAGCTCGAAGCTCGACAACCCGATGTGGTGGCCGCCGATGGGCAGCAGGCTCTTGACCGAGAATTCATCCACGTAGGAGAGGGTGACCTGGGTGTGGCCGGTCAGATCCTGCTGCAGTACCCGTGTCAGGCTGGCCAGCGGGTGGCTCGGCGCCACCACCATCAGGGTGCGGATCGGGTTGAGCACCTCGATGTTGAGGCCGCTGCGCTCCTGCTCCTCGGTGATGAGGCCGAAGGCGGCGTCGACAAACCCCTCCTCCACCAGGGCGGGCAGCTCGGGCGGCGAGGCCAGCACCAGCGAGATGCTGGTGCCGGGAAACCGGTGACGCAGCTGGCCCAGCATCTCCCGCCATACCGCCTCGGGAATGGCATCGTCCCGCGCCACCCGCAGCGCCACCTCGGCGCCGGAGGCGTAATGTTCGCACTTGAGCTTGAGGCTGTTGGCCGCCTGCAGCAGCCGCTTGCAGTCGTCCAGCACCTGCTCGCCAATCTCGGTCAACCGACTCTGGTTGGCCCCTCGTTCAAAAAGTTCGACGCCAAGCTCCACCTCCAGTGCCGCTATCGCCGTACTGACCGCACTGCGACTCTTGCCAAGCCGGCGCGCCGTGTTGGCGATGGAGCCGCTACTGGCTGATTCCACAAAGAGTTGTATCTGGTAGAGCTTCATGATCCGGGTCGAGAGCTGGGTATCCGATGTTCACCTTACCTCGCCCGCTTCTGCCAAGGCAAACCGTCAGCATCTGAATTGTCGACGCTCAGCGATTCCAGCCTCCCGCCATGCTGCGACTATCATGGCCCCGTCGCAGCAACAAAAGGACATTTTATGTTATTCAATCGCATGCTCCTGGCCCGCATCTTCCTGACGTGCGCCATCCTGACCGAGGTCGCCGGCACCTCCAGCATGGCCATGATCCCGGAGAACGAAGCCGGCTGGCTCAACTACCTGCCCATGTGGCTGCTCATCTCCTTCTCCTACCTGTTGTTGGCCAAAGCCGCCAAAACAATCTCCATTGGCATTGCCTTCGCGCTCTGGGAGGGGCTGGGGATCGCGCTGATCACCGTCGTCTCCGTGCTGTTCCTCGACTACCAGCTGAATGCTCAGGAGTTGATCGGACTGGCGCTGGCCATAGTGGGGATTGTTCTGGTGACGATGGGCGAGCGCCACGATGAACCGGCCGCTCGCACACCCCGTGCCAACGAGGAGGCCGTATGCACCCGCTGATGATAGTACTGGGCGCGGCCTTGCTGGATATCGGCGCCAACATGGCGATCAACCGTTCGGTCGGTTTTCGTCACAAGGGGTGGGGATTCCTCGGCATCCTGCTGGTGCTGTGTGCCTTCACCCTGCTGTCGGAAGCGGTCAGCACCGGCCAGATCGATCTGGCCGTTGCCTACGCCACCTGGGGCGCCATCGGCATCCTGGGCACCGCCCTCGGCGGCCTGCTGCTGTTTGGCGAGCGGCTCAAGCCCATCGGCTGGGTCGGCATGCTGGTGATGGCCGTCGCGGTCACCCTGCTCACCACCGCCTGATCCCGAGATTGCATCCATGAAAAGCAGCCGCCCGGTACACCGGGCGGCTGCTTGTTTTTTGGCATGGCTTCATGACGGCGAGCGTCTCGTCACCAGGCTTCGTAAAGCTCCAGCGGCAGGCCGTCGGGGTCGGTGAAGAAGGTAAAACGGCGGCCAGTCAGCTCGTCCACCCGCACCGGCTCCACCTCGACGCCATGGCCCTGCAGATGGGCGATGACCCGGTCGAGATCCGCGACCCGAAAGGCCAGGTGGCGCAAACCGCACGCCTCCGGCCGGGAGGGGCGCGGCGGCGGCGCCGGAAAGCTGAACAGCTCCAGCTGGCTGCCGTCCGGCAGCGCCAGATCCAGCTTCCACGACTGGCGTTCGGCCCGCAGCCTCTCAGCGATGATGGGCAGCCCCAGCACCTGGTGGTAGAAGTGGCGCGAGCGCGCATAGTCGCTGGCGATGATGGCCACGTGGTGGATGGCATCGAACAGGGGATGTGACATGAGCACTCCTGGCAGACGGGCAGCCAGGGCTGCCCGCCGCGGTCAGTTGAAGAAACCGTTGAACCAGTTGTCCAGCGCATTGACCGGGCTGGAAACAGGGCTGGCACAGCTCATGGGCTCGGCCAACCCGGCCAGCTTGGCCGGCACCTGCAGACTGCCGGGGCAGTCGCTGGCAACCCGGGCGCCGCTGGCGCGGGAGAAGCTGGCCCAGCTCACCCCCTGCGGCATGTTCATGGCCAGGCTGTTGACCCCGCGCTGGCTCATGTAGCCGCTGAACAGCTGCAAGGCGCCGCTGGCGCCGGTCAGGCCGGCCGGGGTGTTGTCGTCGCGACCGACCCAGATGCTGACCAGCTCGTTGTTGTCGAGGCCGGTGAACCAGGAGTCGCGCAGCTCGTTGGTGGTGCCCGTCTTGGCCGCCATGGTGGCGCCGGGGAACTTGGCACCGAGCGCCCGCGCCGTGCCCTGGCTCACCGTCTTGGTCATGGCGAACAGGGTCAGCCAGCTGGCCTGCTCGTCAGTCACCCGCTTGGCCGCTTCGTCGTGCTGATAGAGCTTGCTGCCGTCGCTGTTGACCACGGCCCGGATCGCCGACAGCGGCTGGGTCAGCCCCTGGTTGGCGATGGGCAGGTACATCTGGTTCACCTCCATCGGCGAGAGCGCCACCGCCCCCAGCACCAGCGACGGATAGGGCAGGATCTCCTGCTCCACCCCCAGCTTGTGCAGGGTGTCCACCACCTTGTCCAGCCCCACCTGCAGACCCAGGTTGACGGTCGGCACGTTGAGGGAGCTGGCCAGCGCATCCATCAGCGGCACGCTCTGGCGGAACTTGCGGTCGTAGTTTTGCGGGGTCCAGATCTGGCCATCCTTGCCACGAATGCGGATCGGCTGATCCTTGAGCGGCGTGCCCAGGGTCAGGCCGTTGGAGAGGCCGGTCAGGTAGACCGCGGGCTTGACCAGGGAGCCTATCTGGCGGCGGGCATCCAGCGCCCGGTTGAAGCCGGCGTAGCGCGGATCCCGGCCCCCCACCATGGCCACCACCTCGCCCTTGTGCCAGTCGGAGACCACCATGGCCGCTTCCAGCTTCTTCTTGCCACGCTGCTTCTCGATGGTGGCCAGACCCGACTCCACCGCCTGCTCGGCGGCGTGCTGGGCGATGGGATCCAGACTGGTGAAGATCTTGAGGCCGGACTGCTTGAGCAGATCCGGGCCGAAGCGGCTCTGGATCTCCCGCTTGAGCAGCCCCATGAAGGCCGGGGTGCGGCCATAGCTCATCTGGCCGCGGGTAATGATGCCGAGCGGCTGCTTGCTGGCCAGGGTGTATTCAGCCTGGGTCAGACTGCCGTGATCCATCAGCAGCTTGAGCACCAGATCACGGCGCGCCTTGGCCCGCTCCGGGAAGCGCCAGGGATCGTAATAGGAGGGGCCCTTCACCATGCCCACCAACAGGGCCACCTGATCGATGTCCAGCTCGTTGACCGGAATACCGAAGTAGAAGTAGGAGGCGAGCCCGAAGCCATAGACCCCCTGGGAGAAGTTCTGCCCCAGATAGACCTCGTTGAGGTAGGCCTCCAGGATCTCGTCCTTGCTGTAGCGATAGTCGATCAGCACCGCCATGTAGGCTTCCTGCGCCTTGCGCCACAGGCTGCGTTCCCGGGTCAGGAAGAAGTTCTTGGCCAGCTGCTGGGTCAGGGTACTGCCGCCCTGCACGGTGCGCCCCGCAAGCAGGTTGGCCGCCATGGCGCGCATGATGGCCACCGGGGAGACGCCGCCGTGCTGGTAGAAGTCCCGATCCTCGGTGGTGAGCAAGGTCACCAGCAGGCTGTCCGGCACCTCGGCGAGGCGCACCAGCAGCCGATCCTCCCGATCCTCGGTGTTGAGGCGATCGAGCAGCACAGGGTCCATCTGGGCATAACCGAGTTGACGCTGGTTCTCCAGCGACTGGATCCCTTCCAGCCGCGCACCGTTGAAGGTGAGGCGCAGGCCGCGGGCGGCATCGGCCCCGTCATGGAAGGCAAACGGCCGGCGCACCAGCTCGATGCGATTGCCGCTCACCGCATACTCGCCCGGGGAGTGGGGCTGGCGCACCTGCTTGTAGCTCAGCATGTTGAGCTCGCGCAGCATCTGGGTCTGGGAGAGGCGCTGGCTGGGATAGAGCTCCAGCGGCCGGCTGTAGACCATCACTGGCAACTGCCACTTCTCGCCGTCGAAGCGTTCACGCACCTTGGTATCCAGGTAGATGCCAAACACCACCATGAAGGCCGCTCCCACCAGGGAGAGCTTGAAGCCCAGCCAGAACAGCGTGCGCCAGATGGTGCGTTTGGGCGCCGCCTTCTTGGGGGTGCGCTTGCGTCGTTGCGTTGCCATAAATCCTCTTTGCTTTCCTTTCTACTTGTTATGTCGCGTTCGCGAACGTCCGATCAGACTTGGCCAATCGAACCTACATCCCCATCTTCTTCTTGGTGACCCTGGTCGGCATCGCCTCCAGCGGATTGTCCGGCCAGTAGTGGCGGGGGTAGCGTCCCTTCATCTCTTTTTTCACCAGCTCGTAGGAACCGGCCCAGAAGGCGGCCAGATCGGCGGTGATCTGCAGCGGCCGCTGGGCCGGGGAGAGCAGCTCCACCACCAGTGCCACCCGGCCATCGGCCACGCACGGGGTCGCAGCCTGGCCGAACATCTCCTGGATGCGCACCGGGATCACCGGCGCCTGACCAGGCTGATAGCGGATCCGCACCCGGCTGCCGGTCGGCGCGGTAAAGTGGCCTGGCAGCGCCTCGTCCAGCCGTCTTGGCAGGGGCCAGGGCAGAGACTGGCGCAGGATGTCGGCAAGGTCGAGCTTTTTCAACTGCTCCAGCCGGGTCATGCCGCTCACCGCCGGCAGCAGCCACTGCTCGAGGTTAGCCAGCAGGCTCTCCTCGTCCATGGCGGGCCACCCTTCGTCAGGCAGCCAGTCGGCGGCGCAGCGCAAGCGGGCCAGCAGCCCCTCGCTGGCGTCATCCCAGGGCAGCACATGCAGCCCCTTGCGGCGGATCCCCTGCAGCAGGCAGCGCCCTTTCTGTTCATCGGAGAGATCCGTCAGCGGCCGCTGGCTCAGCACCAGCTCGCCGAGCACCTGCTGGCGTTCGGCCCGCACCCGTTCCTCACGCTCGTCCCAGTCGAACCACTGACGCTCGCCGACCAGCTCGGGCAGCTGGCGCACCAGCTCATCCAGTTCCACCGGCTCGGCGATGAAGATGCGGCTACCGCGCTCGTTCTGACCCATCTCGATGGCAATGAGCGCCCCCTGCCCCTGACAGGGGTGACCTTCTACCAGATCGCAGCTCACCCCGCCACTGAGCTGATAGCGGCTGCCGCTGCGCAGCTTGCCGATGCGATCGGGCCAGCCGAGGGCACACAACAGCCCCAGCCATTGCCCCTGCGCACTGGCGGGGCGAGCGCCGAGCCGCTCGAACCAGCGGGCCGCACTCTGGCGCAGGCCCCCCTGGCGGCGGTGAAACAGAACGGATAGGCGCTCCGATCCTCGCAGATCTTCTTCCAACAGCGCCACCAAGAAAGCCGCATCGGCGACAATCCCTGTCAGACCCTCGGCCTCCAGATCGCGAACGCGCAGCAGCATGCGAGCAAGCCGGGGATGGGTACCGAAGGCCGCCATGGCGCGGCCGGCCGGGGTAAGTTGTTGCTCACCCTCCGGCTTCATGGCGCCGAGGGCCACCAGCAACCGCTGGGCGCTGGCGACGGCGGCGGCCGGCGGCATGTCCAGCAGCGGCAGCTCTTCGACCTTGGCCCCCCACTGGGCGGCGTCCAGCAGCAGGCCGGTCAGCTCCTGGGTGAGGATGTCGGGCGGGCTCTGCTCGGCGAGGCGCTCCTGCACCTCGCTGCTCCAGAGCCGGTAGCAGACGCCGGGGCCGAGACGCCCCGCGCGGCCCGCCCGCTGGGTGGCGGAGGCTTTGGCAATCGGGCGGGTCTCCAGCCGGGTGACGCCGCTCTTGAGGTCGAAGGAGGCGCGCCGCTCCAGCCCGCTGTCGACCACCACCGAGATCCCCTCGATGGTGAGCGAGGTCTCCGCCACATTGGTGGTGAGCACCAGCTTACGGCGCCCAGCAGGCGCAGGCTCGATGGCCGCCTGCTGGGCCGCCATGTCGAGGCGGCCGTAGAGGGGGGCGAGGGTCACCTCGTCCGGCAGCCGTCCTTCCAGCCACTGTGCCAGCCGCTCGATCTCTCCCTGGCCCGGCAGGAATACCAGCAGGCTGCCGGCATGGGCGGCCAGCGCCTCCAGCACCACGGCGCCAACCTGAGGCTCCAGCCACTGCTGGCGATTGGCGGGACGGTAGTGGTAGTCGATGGGAAAACCACGCCCCTCCGATCGAACCACCGGGGCCCCCGGCAGCAGCGCCTCCAGCGCCATGCCGTCCAGGGTGGCAGACATCACCAGCAGCTTGAGGTCATCGCGCAGCCCCTGCTGGCTCTCGATGGCGAAGGCCAGCGCGGTATCGGCGTGCAGGCTGCGCTCGTGGAACTCATCGAAGATGACGAGCGACACGCCCGCAAGCTCAGGATCCTGCTGCAGCATCCGGGTCAGCACCCCTTCGGTAACGATCTCGAGCCGGGTCTGGCTGCTGGTGCGGCTCTCGCCACGTACCCGCAGGCCAATGCGCTCGCCCACCCTCTCCCCGAGCTGGCGCGCCAGAAAGCCCGCGATGTTGCGCGCCGCGAGACGTCTGGGCTCCAGCATGATGATGCGACCGGGCAGCCGGTGCTGGCGCACCAGTTCCAGCGGCAGCAGGGTCGATTTGCCCGCGCCGGGGGGCGCCTGCAGGATCACGCTGGCATGGTTGTCGATGGCGGCAAAGAGTGCGGGCAGCACCGACACTATGGGGAGGGAAGACAAAGGGATCAGCACCTTCTTGTTGCAAGCCGTAAAACGGCGCCTATTCTGCCACAGCCTGCCCGGCCACCGTGAGTGGATGTCGGCCGGCGAGACAGGAACGGACGGCTGCCATAGAATGGGCCACCCGTCCGCATCAAAGAGGCACCCTCACCCGAATGGCCAAACTCTTCTTTGCCCTGCCCGCCGAGGCGCTGGCCGCCGATATCGTCGCCTGGCGCGATCAACTGCCCTGGCCGGGCCAGCCGGTCCCCGCCGCCAACCTCCACCTGACGCTGGCCTTCCTCGGCGAAGCGAACGAGGCCACCACCGCGCAGCTGATGGCCGCCGTCGAGCGTCAACACTGTCCGCCGCTCACCATAGCGCTCAATGAAACCGGCTGGTTCGGCCGTGCCAAGGCCGCCTGGATTGGCCCGAAAGAGTGGCCCAACGAGCTGACCGTGCTGGCCAGGGCGCTGCGTCGCCATGGCGAGAAGCTGGGGCTTGGCAACGGCGAGCAGGGCTATCGCCCCCACGTCACCCTGTCACGCAAGGCGAGCGAACCGCCGGCGCTGCTGCCCGCCCCCGACTTTGTGCTGCGGGCCGACCGCTTCTGCCTCTATCAATCCATCTCGACCCCGGACGGGGTGCGCTACGAACCCCTCGCCTGCTGGCCGCTGCGGGCCAGAGAGAAGATGGCATCCTGACCGGTTGCCAAGCCCAGACTCATCGATTAAGAGAGCCATACCATGATCTTCGATCCCCCCTTGCAATCCGGGCAGCTGGTCGCCCGCTACAAGCGCTTCCTGACCGACGTGCGGCTCGACAACGGCGAGGTGATCACCATCCACTGCGCCAATACCGGCGCCATGACCGGCTGCGCCGAGCCGGGTACCCGGGTCTGGTATTCCACATCAAGCAGCCCCAAGCGCAAGCTGCCCCACAGCTGGGAGATCGCCGAGAGCCCGGCTGGTCACTTCATCTGCGTCAACACGGCGCGCGCCAACCAGCTGGCCCGGGAGCTGATCGAGCAGGATGCCCTCGCCCCGCTGCGCGGCTATGCCAGACTGCGCACCGAGGTGAAATACGGCGAAGAGAACAGTCGCATCGATCTGCTGCTGGAAGATGACCACCTGCCTGCCTGTTATATCGAGGTGAAATCGGTGACCCTGCTCGACGAGCGGGAGCAAGCCGGCATGGGCTACTTCCCCGATGCGGTAACCACCCGTGGCGCCAAGCACTTGCGTGAATTAATGGCCATGAAGGCGGCAGGGCACAGAGCCGTGCTGTTATTTATGGTTTTGCACTCCGGAATCGTGAGAATGCGCCCGGCAGCGCATATAGATCCGCACTATAGTCTGCTTATTGAGCAAGCAATTGCGGCAGGGGTTGAAATTTTATGCTATCGACCCCATGTTGGGGTGCAGAGCATGGTGGCGCAAGATTTTATCCCGTTTGAATCTTGTCACCTGCTACCCGAGGGCAGCGAATAAATGTTGGAGTGGGTAACATTATTGGTACGGCTTGTTTGCCTCCAAGTTACCCTTCTGCTATAGATGTCGCCCTCAATTTATGGATGGCACGGGTAGCGTGCTGAATTAGGAGACAGGGCATGCCAACAGGCGAAAACAGGAAATCTCTGGGCCCCCTGGCCATTGCGGGTGTGGCGCCTTACCAGGAAAAACCGGGTGAGGAGTACATGAATGACCAACAAAAGGCACATTTTCGCAAGATCCTGGGAGCCTGGCGCAACCAACTGATGCAGGAAGTTGACCGCACCGTTGACCACATGAAGGATGAGGCTGCCAACTTTCCGGATCCAGTGGATCGTGCCGCGCAGGAAGAAGAGTTCGCGCTGGAACTGCGTACCCGCGACCGCGAGCGCAAGCTGATCAAGAAGATCGAGAAGACCTTGCTGCTGCTCGAAGACGACGACTTCGGTTACTGCGAACACTGCGGCATCGAGATCGGCATCCGCCGTCTGGAAGCCCGTCCGACCGCCGACCTCTGCGTTGACTGCAAGACGCTGGCCGAGATCAAGGAAAAACAGATGGCCGGTTGATACCGACCTCTGGCATGACACAAAAAAGGGAGCTCGCGGGCTCCCTTTTTTATTGAGCTTTTGGCCGGGTCGTCCCAGAATGCAGCCTCAATGCCTTTTTTATCCGAATGACCATGTCCGTGAATGCCACCCCGTCATCCCCGCCCCTCCCTTATATAGGCCGCTTTGCCCCCTCCCCTTCGGGTCCGCTCCACTTCGGCTCCCTGATTGCGGCGCTCGGCAGCTTTTTGCAGGCTAGGGCACAACAGGGGCGCTGGCTGGTGCGCATAGAAGATATCGATCCGCCGCGGGAGATGGCTGGAGCCGCCGACCTTATCCTCAAGACCCTTGAGGCCCATGGCCTGCTGTGGGATGGCGAGGTGATGTACCAGAGCCGGCGTCACGCCCGCTATGACGAGATCATCGACCAGCTCTATCGGGCCGGCGATCTCTACTGGTGCCGCTGTACCCGGCGCGAAATCATGGCGAGCGGCGGCTTTTACAACGGCCACTGCCGCACCCTCGGCCTGAGCGCAGAGGGCTGCGCCGCCCGCCTGCGCCAGCATCACCCGGTCTACGACTTCGAGGATGGCCTGCAAGGTCATATCGCGGTACCGGCGGCGCTGGCCGAGGAGGATTTCATCGTGCGCCGGCGCGATGGGCTCTACGCCTACAACCTGGCGGTAGTAGTGGACGACATGGATTGCGGCATCACCGAGATAGTGCGCGGCGCCGACCTGCTGGAGCCGACGGTGCGCCAGATTGCCCTCTACCAGACCCTGGGGGCACCGGTGCCCGCCTGGGTGCATCTGCCGCTGGCGGTGCAGGCCGACGGCAACAAGCTCTCCAAGCAGAATCACGCGCCGGCGCTGGCACAGGACGAGGTGCGCCCGGCCCTGTGGCGAGCCCTGCACTTCCTCGGCCAGTGCCCACCCCCCGAGCTGCTGGCCAGCCGGGTCGACGAGATCATCGACTGGGGCATAAGCCACTGGCAACTGGCCCGGGTGCCCGCCAGCGAGAAGATCCAGCTGGCTGATAACTGAGCCGCGCAGGCAATTTTGGGGTTATTGAACGTAAATAGCCGCTGTTGGCTGTGATTTTACCGGGATGATCCGCTTCAAACGAGATCAATTGCCAGCACGGTTTTTCATTTGGTGAGGCGTGAGCTATGATAGGCCGCTATTTTTTTGGCCTCCCGTCAATTTGAAGTCATAACGAGGTGTACCATTTTTTCCCAGATCGCAAACTTTTGCCGCAAGGTGCTCGGCAAGGAAGACGGCGAGCAGTCGGTGGAGTCCCCCATTCCGGCCCGTGTCGCCGGGCAACGTCGTACCTTAAGCCGTGACCAGCACCCGATTTCGCGCAAAGAGATCAGCGAAAATGCACTCAAGGTGCTCTATCGCCTGAACAAGGGCGGCTATGAAGCCTACCTGGTCGGCGGCGGGGTACGGGATCTGCTGCTCGGGAAGACGCCCAAGGATTTCGACATCGCCACCGATGCGACGCCGGAGCAGATCAAGTCTCTGTTCAGCAACTGCCGCCTGATCGGCCGCCGTTTCCGGCTGGCCCACATCGTCTTTGGTCGTGACGTGATCGAAGTGGCCACCTTCCGCGGTCACCACCATCAGGTCAATACCAGCAAACATGTGTCGGCCCAGTCCGATGAAGGGATGCTGCTGCGCGACAACGTCTACGGCACCATCGAAGAGGATGCCGAGCGCCGCGACTTTACCGTCAACGCCCTCTACTACAGCGCCAAGGATTTCACCCTGCACGATTTCGAGGGCGGGCTGGAAGACCTGGCCGAACGCAAGCTGGAACTCATCGGCGACCCCGAGACCCGCTACCGGGAAGATCCGGTGCGGATGCTGCGCGCCGTGCGCTTCGCCGCCAAGCTGGACATGACCATCAGCCCGCGCACCGCCGCCCCCATCAAGGAGCTGGCGCCGCTGCTGCAGGATATTCCGGCGGCCCGCCTGTTTGAGGAGACCCTCAAGCTGTTCCTGGCCGGCGATGCCCTGACCACCTACAAGCTGCTGCGCGAGTACGGTCTGTTCCAGCAGCTGTTCCCGCAGGTAGCCGCGCTGTTCACCCCGCACGGCAACTCGCCCTACGAGCAGTTCATCGAGCAGGCCCTGATCGATACCGACACTCGCGTTCGTGAAGACAAGCGCGTCACTCCCGCCTTCCTCTACGCCACCCTGCTGTGGGGCTGCGTCGAGGCCCGCGGCCGGGTGCTGGAGAACGAGAGTGGCCTGCCCTGGTATGACGCCTTCATGCTGGCGATCAACGAGGTGCTGGACAACCAGGTGCGGATCATCGCCGTCCCGCGCCGTTTCACCACAGATGTGCGCGACATCTGGGCCCTGCAGCAGCGACTGACCCGCCGTCAGGGCCGCCACCCCGAGCGGGCCATGGAGCATCCCAAGTTCCGCGCGGCGTTTGACTTCCTGCTGCTGCGCAACCGGGTCGAGCGCGGCCTCGGCGAGCTGGCCAGCTGGTGGGAACGCTACGTGGAGTCCAACCCGGACGTGCGCCCGCAGCTGCAACGGGAGGCGACTCGCCGCCCGGCCAGCGGTGAGCGCGGTGCGGCCCGCAGCAACGATGGCGAGAAACGCAGCAGCAACAGCCGCAACCGTCGTCGCCCCCGTCGTCGCAAACCGAAAGCGGCCGAGTGATAACTGACGTGATGACCGAGGTATTCGTCGCCATCGGCTCCAACCTGGCCGACCCCGTCGGCCAGGCTCGCCGTGCCATCGCCGCGCTGGCGACCCTGCCGGATTCCGTGCTGGTGCAGGCCTCGTCGCTTTACAGCAGCCGCCCCATGGGCCCTGCTGATCAACCGGACTACGTCAATGCCGTGGCCCGGCTCAACACCCGGCTGGCGCCGCTGGCGCTGCTGGATCAACTGCAAAAAATCGAGCTGGAACAAGGACGTGTGCGCAAGGATGAGCGGTGGGGGCCGAGAACCCTGGATCTCGATCTGCTGCTGTTTGGCGATCAGGTGATCAACACTGAGCGCCTCATCGTTCCCCATTACGGCATGCAGGAGCGGGAGTTCGTGCTGCTGCCCCTGGCCGAAATCGCGCCCGCTCTGGTGCTGCCCTGCGGCACGCCGCTCGCACAACTGGTTGCCCGCTGCCCGCGCAATGGTCTTGCCATCATTGCCGCAAGTGCAGACGAACAGGAGCCTCTATGAGCAAGATCACCACCACCAACCTGCTGAAGATGAAGCAGGAAGGCCAACGAATCACCGCCATCACCGCCTATGATGCCACCTTTGCCAAGCTGTTCGACGACGAGGGCGCTCACGTGCTGCTCATCGGCGATTCGCTGGGAATGGTGCTGCAGGGTGGCCAGGACACCCTGGCGGTCAACATGGACGAGATGGTCTATCACACCCGTTGCGTGGTGCGCGGCACGACCAATGCCCTGGTGGTGAGCGATATGCCGTTCATGAGCTATGCCACCCCCGAGCAGACCTATCAGAACGCCGCCCGCCTGATGGCAGCCGGCGCCCGCATGGTGAAGATGGAAGGGGGTGACTGGCTGTGCGACTCCATCCGCCATCTGACCCGCAACGGCGTGCCGGTGTGCGGCCACCTCGGCCTCACCCCGCAATCCGTGCACGTGTTTGGCGGCTTCAAGGTGCAGGGGCGCGACGAGTTCCAGGCCCAGGAGATCTACCGTCAGGCCCTCGAGCTGCAGGCCGCCGGCATCCAGCTGCTGGTGCTCGAGTGCGTGCCCACTTCGCTGGCCGAGCGCATCAGCAAGGCGCTGCGCATCCCGGTGATCGGCATAGGTGCCGGCCCGGCCACCGACGGCCAGATCCTGGTGATGCACGACGCCTTCGGCATCACCTCCGGCTATGTGCCCAAGTTCACCAAGAACTTCCTGGCCGAGACCGGCGACATGCGCGCCGCCATTCGGCTCTATGTGAAGCAGGTGAGCGAAGGGACCTTCCCGGGCCCGGAGCACTGCTTCAACTGATGTGATGCCGTGACGAGAGCGGGGGCCTGCGCCCCCGTTTCGCCCTCCGGGGCAGAGTGAGCCCCCTCTTTTGATGATTCATCCCAAGGTAACCGCCGATGATGATGCCGCGCGTTGACACTTCGCGCTTATCCGCACGGGCTCCTGCCCGCCTCTCTTTGATCTTTTCGAAGGTGAACAGTTGATGTTGGTCGTTAACAATCCCGCCGCTCTGCGTGAACAGATCGGCCAATGGCGCCGTGAAGGGCGCGCCATCGCATTCGTGCCCACCATGGGCAACCTGCACCAAGGCCACCTTACCCTGGTGAAGAAGGCGCACAGCCACGCCGAGAAGGTGGTGGTCAGCATCTTCGTCAACCCGATGCAGTTCGACAAGGCCGAGGATCTCGCCAACTACCCGCGCACCCTGGAGCAGGATTGCGCCGCGCTGGAGACGGCCGGGGTGGACATGGTGTTCACGCCGACCCCGGAGATCATGTATCCGCAGGGGCTGGCCAGCCAGACCTTCGTCGAGGTACCGGGCCTCTCCACGCTGCTGGAGGGGGCGCTGCGTCCGGGCCACTTCCGCGGCGTCAGCACCGTCGTCACCAAGCTGTTCAATCTGGTGCAGCCTGACGTGGCCTGCTTCGGCCAGAAGGATTACCAACAGCTGGCACTCATTCGCAAGATGGTGGCCGACATGGCGATGCCCATCGAGATCGTCGGCGTGCCCACGGTGCGGGCCGAAGACGGGCTGGCACTCTCCTCGCGCAACGGCTACCTGACCGCCGCCGAACGGGCCCTGGCCCCTGAGCTGGCGCGCACCATGAACTGGATCGCCGAGCAGATTGAAGCGGGTGACCACCACCTGCCCTCCCTGGTGGCCCAGGCCAGTCAGCGCCTCGACAAGGCCGGTTTTCGGACCGATGCCATCGACATCGTCGATGCCGCCACCCTGGAAGCGGCCACCGACGAGAGCGAGCAGCTGGTGATCCTGATGGCGGCGTATCTCGGCAAAGCCCGCCTCATCGACAACCGGGTGGTGACGCTGGCCCGCCCCTGAGCCGCTGCGCCACTGACAACAAAACCCGCATATGCGGGCTTTGTTGTATCTGGGCGTTTCCGGCCTATTCGGCGCTGACCGGGTAACCCGCCCCTTTCCAGGCGAAGATGCCGCCCGGCACCCGATAGACCTGCTGATAACCCTGGGTGACCGCCCAGGCGGCCCCGTTGTGGCTGCGGCCACACTTGACGAAGCCGCAGTAGAACACCACCGGACGGGTCTTGTCGTCCCCCAGCAGGGCCAGCAGCTGCTCGGGCGTGCCACTCCCCTCGACGATCTGGCTCCAGTCATCGCCGGACCTAGCCTCCTTCACGAAGGCAAAATTCCTGGCCCCCGGAATGTGCTCCTTCTTGTAGGAGTCCTCGAACGGCATGGTGTCGATGATCACCAGCGCCTCACCTTTGTCCATCCGGGTCTTCAGCTCCGCCACGGTCAGCAGCTGATAGCCCCCCTGCTGGGTCTCCTGGGAGAGCTGTACCGCCGCCTGCTCCAGCTTGGTCTCCTGCTCGAACTGGTTGTCGCCACAGCCACCAAGGGCAAAGCTGGCCGCAATCAGCGCGGCCATCAGGGTGCGGGATTGCAATCTCATCATGTCACTGCTCCTTTGGAACGGTAAAAACGGGGCGGGAGTGACGCAGCAAGGCGCCCGCAAGCGTCAACAGCAGCAGATCCCGCACGAGGGCCTGTGGCAGCGAGCTGAGATCAGCCCTGCCAAGACAGCCGCAAGAGATGTCGAGCCCGATGGCGATGCCATAGCCCAACACCGGAATAAACAGGGCCAAGAGGGCCACCACCAACCAGAGCCCCCAGCGCCGGTTGGCGATCACCGCAAGCCCGGCGCAGAACTCCAGCCCGATAAGCCCCCAGACGGCAAGGGGAATGAACGGCGACCAGAACAGGCCGAAGGCGCCGATCTGCTCGGCGAACAGCTCCGGCGCTGCCAGCTTGAACCAGGCGGAGGCAACGAAAAATCCCCCCAGCGCCAGCCTGGCCAGCAGCCGCAGATAAACGGCCACGGGATAGCTCTTTATCATCCATGCCCCCCACTGCCAACACCCCGAGCAGGCGTCACCATGCCCTAGCCGGCGGCCGGATAGCGGGCCAGTTCGCAATACTCACCATCTTCGTCGCAACGAAAGACGGCGGCGGTTTCGCCGCGCTGGCACCACTGCTGCCACTCCTCGGGCGGGCAGTGCAGGCGGATGGCGAGGCCGCAGCCGGCACTGAGCCGGCGCGGTACGTCGCAGACCCGAAAGGCGTGGGGCTGCTGCTCCAGCCGCTTGCGCAGCCTGACCGTGCCTAGGGTGGAGTGGAACAGGTAGAGGAACTCCTGATTCATGATTTGCCTCCCGTCATGGTGCGTGCGCCAAACAGGGCCGCCCCCAGCGCACCGGCAAACTGGGCATCCGGGTGGGTGGTCACGTCGCAGCCCAATCCTTGCGCCAGATAGTGGCGGAAGGTGGCGCAGTGGCTGACGCCGCCGGTAAAGAGCACAGTCGGCCTGGCGCCGAGGCGGCCGATGAAGTTGGCACTGCGCCGGGCCATGGAGCGGACGATGCCGGCCAGGATCGACTCGGCGGGAATGCCCGCCGAGCGCAGGCTGATCGCCTCCGACTCGGCAAACACTGTGCACATGCTGCTGATGTCGTGGGGCTCGGCCCCTTGCAGCAGCTCGTCGAGCTGTTCGACCCGCGCCCCCAGGGTGCGGGTGATCACCTCGAGAAAGCGGCCGGTGCCGGCGGCGCACTTGTCGTTCATCAGAAAGTCGGTGAGGTTGCCGTCGCCATCGAGCTGGATCACCTTGCTGTCCTGGCCGCCGATGTCGATGACGGTGTGCACCGACGGGCAGAGCAGGCGCGCCCCCAGCCCGTGACAGGAGATCTCGGTGACCCGCCGATCGGCGAACGACGCCAGATCGCGACCATAGCCGGTCAGGGTCAGATGGGGGCGCTCCGGCAGCCCGGCCGAGAGCGTCTCCCAGCCTTGCTCGATGGCGGCCAGCGGACGAAAGGGGGTTGGCACCAGAAAGCGGCGGACGATGCGCCCGCCGTCCCTGTGGTCGAACAGGATCCCCTTGGTCGCGCTGGAGCCCGAGTCAATCCCGATGGTGAGTGACACGGCGCCTCCTCACAGCATCTCGATAAAGGCCGCCAGCCGGGTGGCCAGTTGTCCCTTGTCGGCGCTGGAGTAGTCGGTCTCCACCGCCATGTAGGGGATGCCGTGGCGTTCACGCACGTGGCGCTTGATGGCCAGCGACTCCACCGCATAGGTGTGACAGGCCTGCAGGATGACGTCGATCACCCCGTCCACCTGATACTCCTCCACCATCTGGCTCAGCAGATTCATGCGCTGGTGGTTGGGGGAGATGCAGGAGCAGCCGATGGCCAGATACTTGTCGGTCAGCGCATCGAACGGATCGCCCTCCTCGCTGACGCACTGCTCGGTCGCCTTGGCGCCAGTGCAGTTCTCGTAACCCACCACCCAGCCACCGTGCTCCTCGATGAGACGCACCACCTTGTCGGCCGCGCCGCCGATGGGGCAGCCGGTGATGAGGATGCGCGGGCGGGCATCGAGCCGCTTGCCGTCGGCATAGTCGGCCTTGATGCGGCGAGTCATCTCCTGCAGCTCGCTGATGAGCTGCTCCTTGTCGAAGCGGAAGGTGGCGCCATAGACCACCTTGAGGATGTCGGTGCCGCTCAGCGCCGGCGGATTGAGCTGACCCAGCCGATAGAAGTCGGCCAGCGCACGGCGCTCGCGGTTCTTCAGCACGATGGCGTCGCGCAGCGCCTGCTCGCTGATGGGTTGGCCAAACTGCTGCTCCAGCAACGCCTTGAAGCGGACGATTTCGCTGCGCCACAGGATGCGGGAGGCCTCGTCATCGGCCCGGTTGGGCAGCTGCATCACGTGCACCGGTTTGAACTCGGCCATGTACTCGTACATCTTCTTCTTGCCGTCGCAGGTGGTTTCTCCCACCACCAGATCGGAGAAGTAGAAGTAGGGGCACTTGTCGGTCTTGCCGAACCCGTAGCTGCTCTTGATCAGCGGGCAGAGGTTGCGGGGCAGGTCTTTCTCCGCCTCCTCTATGGTCTCGTCGCTGGTGGAGCAGAGCGAGACCACCACGGCACCGGCGGCCATCGCCACCTCTTGCGGCATGAAGGTGCAGTAGGTGCCGACCAGGGGGATCTGTCGCTCCTTGAGTGCCATCACGGCCAGAAAGCCCTGCCGGCGGGCATCTGAAAAACTGTCAAAAATGGCTGGCAACTCGGTGATCAGTGACATAGGCGATCCTGCCCTGGTGAGAAAAAGAAGAGACGGAGGGCCCCCATTGTGCAGACCTTCCAACCGCGGGAATTATACCTTTGGGGGTAAGTTGAAAAGTACGGTGGATCACAAGGTGCCGGATAAAACCTTGATAAGAAGGTGGTTATTGACCCTGTTCGAGAGGGGGTCGGAGCAGGAGAGAAAAAAGAGGCAACAAAAAAACGGGCACCGAAAGGTGCCCGTGGCATTGCATCAGTGGCGCAGCCCGGTGCCGCGGGAGATGAGCCACCAGGCCAGACCGTAGAGGGCCACGATGAAGCCGATGATGATGAGATAGGCGGTGCCGAGCGGCACGTCGGAGATCCCGAGGAAGCCGTAACGAAACGCGTTCACCATGTAGATGATCGGGTTCACCTGGGAGACCCCCTGCCAGAAGGGCGGCAGCAGGCTGATGGAGTAGAAGACCCCGCCCAGGTAGGTGAGCGGCGTCAGCACGAAGGTGGGGATGATGCTGATGTCGTCGAAGGTCTTGGCAAACACCGCATTGATGAGGCCGCCCAGCGAGAAGAGGATGGCGGTCAGCAGCACGGTGAAGCAGACGCTGAACAGGTGGTGGATCTGCAGCGGCACGAAGAACAGCGACACCAGGGTGACGATGAGGCCGACACAGAGACCGCGCGCCACACCACCGCCCACGTAGCCGGCGATGATGACGTAGTTGGGCACAGGCGCCACCAGCAGCTCCTCCACGTTGCGCTGGAACTTGGCGCTGAAGAAGGAGGAGGCGACGTTGGAGTAGGAGTTGGTGATGACCGACATCATGATGAGGCCGGGCACGATGAACTCCATGTAGCTGAAGCCCCCCATGTCGCCGATGCGGCCGCCGATGAGGTTGCCGAAGATGACGAAGTAGAGGCTCATGGTGATGGCGGGCGGCACCAGGGTCTGGATCCAGATCCGGGTGAAGCGGCTGATCTCCTTGGCCAGAATGCTCTTGAAGGCGATGTAGTAAGTGGTCAGGTTCATGCTTTTCTCCCCTCCTCGACCAGGGTGACGAACAGCTCTTCCAGCCGGTTGGCCTTGTTGCGCATGCTCAGTACCTGCACCTGCTGGCTCGACAGCTGCTCGAACAGGCTGTTGAGGGACTGGCTCTTGTCCAGATCCACCTCCAGGGTGCGCTCGTCCTGCATGCGGCCGTTGAACTCGGGCACATTCGGCACGGCGGAGCCCGGCGCCAGATCCAGCATGAAGGTCTCGCGGCCCAGCTTGCCCAGCAGACTCTTCATGCTGGTGTTCTCGATGAGGCGCCCCTTGTCGATAATGCCGATGTTGCGGCACAGCATCTCGGCCTCTTCCAGATAGTGGGTGGTGAGTATGATGGTGACGCCCTGCTCGTTGAGATCCTTGAGGAAATTCCACATGGAACGACGGATCTCGATGTCCACCCCGGCGGTCGGTTCGTCGAGGATCAGCAGCTTGGGCTCATGCATCAGAGCACGGGCGATCATCAGCCGGCGCTTCATGCCGCCGGAGAGGGTGCGGGCCGGCATGTCGCGCTTGTCCCACAGGTCGAGCTGGCGCAGGTACTTCTCGGCGCGGATCTTGGCCTCGGCCTTGGGCACACCATAGAAGCCGGCCTGATGGGTGACGATCTGGATCACCTTCTCGAACTGGCTGAAGTTGAACTCCTGCGGCACCAAGCCGAGCTGGGCCTTGGCCTCTTCCAGGTGGGTGTCGATGTCGTAGCCGAACACCTTCACCTTGCCGGCACTCTTGTTCACCAGCGAACTGATGATGCCGATGGTGGTGGACTTGCCCGCCCCGTTGGGGCCGAGCAGGGCGAAGAAATCCCCCTGTTTGACAGTGAGATCGATGCCTTTAAGGGCTTCGACGCCCCCCTGATAGGTCTTCTTCAGGCCGCTGATTTCCAGTGCGTTCATTGCAACCCCTGTGATGGCTCATTCCATCTCGAGACAGAAAAGGCGGCCAAGGCCGCCTGCAGACAGAAAATGGCGCTCTGCCACCTTGCCCGTCATATTCCTGAACCTTGCTTACTCTTGCGGTATTACCTTGCCGATGAACGGCAGATTGCGGTACTTCTGGGCATAATCGATGCCGCAGCCCACCACGAATTCATCCGGAATGGAGAAACCGATCCAGTCCACCGGCACCTGCACTTCACGGCGGGACGGCTTGTCCAGCAGGGTGCAGATGGCCAGGGATTTCGGCTCGCGCAGGGAGAGGATCTCGCGCACCTTGTTGAGGGTGTAGCCGGTGTCGATGATGTCTTCGACGATCACCACGTCCTTCCCTTTGATGTCGTCATCCAGGTCTTTCAGGATGCGCACGTCACGGGTGCTGTGCATGCCGGAGCCATAGCTGGAGGCGGTCATAAAATCCAGGGTGATGGGCAGTTGGGTCTGGCGGCACAGGTCGGCCAGGAAGACGCAGGAGCCGCGCAGCAGGCCGATCATGACCACTTCATCAGAGCCCTGGTAACGGGCGGTGATCTCTTCACCCAATTTGGCGATCCGGGCGGCGACTTCAGCCTCGGAGATCATCACCTCGACAGTGTGTTTCATCACTTACTCCATAATGGCCAAAGCAAATTTGGCCGTTCATTAACGTCAAAACCGATGATTCTACCATTCAAGCCGAAGGGCGTCAGGCATACGTGATGCTTTTATCTGCTTATTTTAATTGATAGAGTTAGCAGGCCCTCGGGCATTATCGGTGACAATACTATAAACACCATAATCAATAACTATTAGATGAAAAAACTATGGAACCACGCGCAGAAATTAGACGTCGAACCCGGCTTTCGCCGGAGGCCCGACGCAATCAATTGATGGAATGTGCCATCGAGGTGTTCTCCCGTCGCGGCATCGGCCGTGCGGGTCACGCCGAAATCGCAGAACAGGCCAAGGTCTCGGTTGCTACCGTGTTCAACTATTTCAACACCCGTGAAGAGCTGGTGGATGAAGTGTTGGCCGAGATCGAACGTTTCGTGCATCAGATGCTGGAACAGGCCTACTCCGGCCAGGGCCCGGTCAGCGACAGCATTCGCCGCCACGTGAAGCTGTTTGTTGACGCCGCCTACGATCAGCCTGACCACGCCAGCATCTGGCTGGAGTGGAGCTCATCGGTGCGGGAAGAGGTCTGGCCCCGTTACGCCAAGCTGCTGGACAAGGCTCTGGAGCGCATTGCACCTCACCTGCAACGCGCCATGGATGCCGGCGAGATCCAGAGTGTGCTGTCGGCGCAGGATCTGGCCCGCTCCCTGACCGGCTTCGGCTACGTCATGATGCAGATGATCAATCAGCCACAACGCCCGAGCCGGGAAGAGGTGACCGATTTTCTGTTCAAGTACGTAACCGCCCCCATCCAGGCAGCCTAATCCGCTCCAGCAAAAAAGCGGCGCCGAACTGTTCAGGTCGGCGCCGCTTTTGTTTGTCCGCTATCCGCTCATCTCACCCTTTGGCGTAGCCCCAGCGGCGGGTCAGTGCGTGTTCGATCCCCAGATGATCGAGGATCCGCGCCACCATGAAGTCCACCAGATCCGCGATGCTTTTCGGCTCATGATAAAAGCCCGGCGCCGCCGGCATGATGGTCACGCCAAGGCGGGCCAGTTTCAGCATGTTCTCCAGATGGATGGCGGAGAAGGGGCTCTCGCGGGGCACCAGAATGAGCTGGCCGCGCTCCTTGATCACCACGTCCGCCGCCCGCTCCAGCAGGTTGTCAGAGGTACCGTTGGCAATGGCCGAGACGGTGCCCATGGAGCAGGGGCAGACCACCATCTGTCTGGGCGCCGCCGAGCCCGAAGCCACCGGCGAGAACCACTCCTCCTTGCCACAGGCGACGATCTGCCCCTCCTTGGCGCCATATTGGCGACAGAGGTAGGCAGAGAGCTCTTTTGGCGAGCCAGGCCACTCCTGCTGCTGTTCGGTCTTGAGCACCACACGAGCCGCCGAGGACGCGAGCAGATAGACCCGATAGTCCGCCTGCACCAGGCATTCCAGCAAGCGCAGGGCATAGGGGGCGCCGGAGGCGCCGGTCAGCGCCAGGGTGATCGCTTTGTTCATAGCTGGCCGTGATAGTCCTTGAGGCGGGCGATCAGCTTGTCATGAATGCCGCCGAAGCCGCCGTTGCTCATGATCAGAATATGATCGCCATCACGGCACTCGGCCACCAGCCGGTTGATCAGGGTCTCCAGATCGTTGAACACCTTGGCCGGTCGGGTCATGTGGGCGGTCACCTCACCGAGATCCCAGCCGATGTTGGGCGGCTGGAAGAAGAACACCTCGTCGGCGCCGTCGAAGCAGCCTGCCAGCTCCTCCTTGTGCACTCCCAGCTTCATGGTGTTGGAGCGGGGCTCCAACACCGCCAGGATGCGGGCCTTGCCCACCTTGGCGCGCAGGCCACCGAGGGTGGTTTCGATGGCGGTGGGGTGGTGGGCGAAGTCGTCATAGATGCTGATGCCGGCCACTTCCCCCTTGAGCTCCATGCGCCGCTTGGGAGACTTGAACTGGCAGAGGGCCGCGATGCCGTGCTCCACCATGACACCGGCATGGCGGGCGGCTGCAATGGCCATCAGGCCGTTGTTGACGTTGTGTTCGCCGATGCACTCCCAGTGCACCTCGCCCTGTTTCACGCCATCCAGCCACACCTCGAAGGCAGAGCCATCGTCGGCCAGCTTGACCGCCTTCCACTTGGCATCGTCCTGACCCACCAGCTCCACTTCACTCCAGCAGCCCATCTTGCGCACGGCGGCCAGGTTCTCGTCCCCCTTGGGGAAGAGCACTCGACCGTTGCTCGGCACGGTGCGCATCAGGTGGTGGAACTGGCGCTGAATGGCGGCCAGATCCGGGAAGATATCCGCGTGGTCGAATTCCAGGTTGTTCATCACCAGGGTACGCGGGTGGTAGTGGACGAACTTGGAGCGCTTGTCGAAGAAGGCGCAGTCATACTCGTCCGCCTCGATGACAAAGAAGGGGGCGGAGCCGAGACGGGCGGAGACCGGGAAGTTGCCGGGCACGCCGCCGATGAGGAAGCCGGGCTCCAGCTTGGCGTATTCCAGTACCCAGGCCAGCATGCTGGCGGTGGTAGTCTTGCCGTGAGTGCCGGCGACGGCCAGCACCCAGCGATCCTGCAGCACGTGCTCCAGCAGCCACTGGGGGCCGGAGATGTAGGGCAGATTGCGGTCCAGCACATACTCCACACAGGGGTTGCCGCGGCTCATGGCGTTGCCGACCACCACCAGATCCGGCGCCGGATCGAGCTGGGAAGGGTCGTAGCCTTCGGTCAGTTCGATACCCTGTTGCTCGAGCTGGGTACTCATGGGGGGATAGACGTTGGCATCAGAGCCGGTGACCCGATAACCAAGCTGTTTTGCCAACACCGCCAGACCACCCATGAAGGTGCCGCAGATCCCGAGAATGTGAATATGCATACCGCTTCCTTTCGCAGTAAAGGGAAGTGCGCATTCTAACAAGGTGACGGCAATTTGGCAGACCCAAGCTGCACGGTATCCACCAACTCTGTCGCAGTGGCCCTGAAATATGGTCATTTGACGCGACATCGCTATAATATCGGCCTGCAAACTTGACTCCAACACTCAAAGGAAACGTCATGAGCCTGAATCTGGTACCGGCTGGCAAGAGCCTGCCCGACGACATCTACGTCATCATCGAAATCCCGCAGAACGCCGACCCGATCAAATACGAAGTCGACAAGGACAGCGGTGCCATCTTCGTTGATCGCTTCATGTCTACCCCGATGTTCTATCCGTGCAACTACGGCTACGTGAACGCCACCCTGTCTCTGGATGGTGATCCGGTTGACGTGCTGGTTCCGACTCCCTATCCGCTGCTGGCCGGCTCCGTCATTCGCTGCCGCCCGGTTGGCGTGCTGAAGATGACCGACGAATCTGGCGAAGACGCCAAGATCGTGGCCGTTCCGCACTCCAAGCTGACCAAGCAGTACGACCACATCCAGGATGTGAACGATCTGCCCGAGCTGCTGCGCGCCCAGATCCAGCACTTCTTCGAGCGCTACAAAGAGCTGGAAGCTGGCAAGTGGGTCAAGGTTGAAGGCTGGGGCGACAAGGCCGCTGCCGAAGCAGAGATCAAGAGCTCTGCCGAGCGTTACGCTGCCAAGTAAGCGTAACCTTCGTGAAAAAGGCGCCTCAGGGCGCCTTTTTCGTGGGCGGTTGCTGGGACTGACCCGGTGTCACACCGCTGGGATCCCCCTGTATATAGATGTCGCGTCCATCCTGCTGATAGGGCCGGTAGTAATTCCCCCCGCAGCGATAACTGCCGCCAGCATCGCTCATCAGCTCGCAGTTCACCGGCAGCACCTCCAGCCACTTGATGGCCTGCTGGAAGCGCAGCCACTCCTGCCACTCATGTTCCTTCGCCAGCTTGTCGCGCAGGGCAAAGGTATCCGCGCTGGACATCCCCTGGTTGACGATGACAGGCCCCGCCGCGGCCGGCAGCGTGGTCAACAGCAGCAACAAGGGTGTGATTCGCTTCATGACGGTTTCCTGCATGACTTATTTCCAGAATTAAATTAAAAGCCCGATCAATCTGTTATCAAAATCACAAATGTCAGACTCATCCAAAATCGGCCAGCTCACCTAGTTGTTTATTATCACCCCGAGCAGGATGCACATCATGAAACTGGCACAAGGTCTGTTGTTGAGTCTAGTGTTCGCGTCCATGGCCGGGGCCAACGAGGTCACCCTGAGCTGGCAATGGCAATCGAGCGACGGTCAGCAGAAGCACCTGCAGCTGAACGCGGACGAGCGGGTCATCGCCGCCAGCCGCCACGAGATGACCCTGCTCGATGCCTCCCTCAACTATCCGCTGGAAACCCTCTACTCCTACATCAGCCCGCGGCTCTACAACAGCATCAACCTCATCAATCAAACCAGCCCCGAGACCGCCACCAAGTTTCGCAATCTGGAGCAGGCCTTCACCCTGCACGACGACAGCATGGAGTCGACCCTGTTCTGGCAGGCCTATCAGCAATATCAGGACGACGCCTTCTATCAGATGCGAGTGGTACCCTGCGTTCACCCCGCCAACCGCAAGCTGCCCTGTGTGCGCCCCAACTATTCCCAGCTGTTCTACCAGTTCAAGGGCGACCTGAGGCCCCTGGCGAAACAGTTCCTGGCCAAGGATCTCGCCACCAGCGTCGGCCTGCTGCAGGAGTGGCTGAGCGGCATTCCCACTCCGCCCGAGCAGATGGATCATTTCGCACCGCCGCTGCAGGCCTTGCAGAACAACAAGGCGGACAGCGACGAGAAGGCGCTGCTGATGGCAAGCCTCTTGGCCGAGCTGGCCCCCCAGTACATGCTCAGCATCATCTATCCGAACATCAGCATTGGCAGCGTCTCGCCAGCCTGGCTGGCCATCACCGCCGACAGCGGTTTGAAAGGGGATACAGTGGTGATCGGCAATCAGCGTCACATACTGCTGACCGGCTCGCCCCTGCTGGCCCAGCAGATGACCATGGCCAAGATCCCGCTGGTGAGCGAGCCGCTCTACTGAGGCCTATCCCCTTCCTCAAGTCTGGCTGCAGAGCGCGGCCAGACTCCTCAAACCAGTTGATAAGCAATTGATTTTTATCGACTGCGTGCCATCCTAGCCGCCTTTGCCAGCCAGCCCCCGTGCTGGCGGGCAGTCGAACGCCTCAATGCCGGCTTTTATTTAACACTTTTTAAACAGATCCGATCAGTTTAGGATGAGTTCGGCCCCATTCCCTCAATGCAAAAATCGTTATAACATAACAAAAGGAGTGTCATCAGGATGAAACATCTCGTACTTACTCTGGCGCTGCTGCCAACGCTGGCCCTGGCTCACAACATCAAGGAGTCGGCCCAGGTGCCGCTGGTCAACATCGGCGACAAGGGTGAGCTGGTACTGAAAGAGAAAGAGATCGGCTATCAGCCCTAGCAAAGCAAGGTACTGACCGGCAAGGTCTTTCTGATCCAGCACATCGCCGGTCGTTCCAGCGCCAAGGAGCTCAATGCCCCCATGATCGAAGCGATCAAGGCGGCCAAGCTGCCCCACGACAAGTACCAGACCGTCACCATCATCAACAGCAATGACGCCATCTGGGGCACCTCCGGCTTCGTGAAGAGCAGTGCCGAGGACAGCAAGAAAGAGTTCCCCTGGTCCGCCATGGTGCTGGATGCCAAGGGCATGGCCCGCAACGCCTGGGATCTGGCGCCGGAAAGCTCGGCCATCATCCTGCTGGACAAAGAGGGCAAGGTGCTGTTCGTCAAGGACGGTCAGCTCGATGCCAACAATATCGCTACCGTGATGGGGCTCATCCAGTCCCATCTCTAAGCCAGAGAAAAGGGGCGCTGATGGCGCCCCTTTGATAGGGGTCTATGGGTCGTACCAAGCTGAAAATCTGGTTGCTGCTGCTGGGCTGGTTGTGGCTGCAACCGGTGCTGGCACAACATCCGCTGGAAGCCGACCTGCCCGGCCACAACCACGCCTGTGTCCTCTGCGCCCTGCATCTGGATGGCAAGCTGGCACTCACCCCGACCCTGGTCATCCCCTCTTCACAGGTCGTCATCGGCAAGCTCCTTGATGCCGCCTTGCCCAAACCTCATGCCACCCCCTCAGGTCAGTGCCGCATCCGCGCACCGCCACCACTTCATCGCTTATCCGGCTAAATCCATTTTTCAATAAATTTTTCAAAGGATTAACGATGAAAGCAGTCACCCTGTTACTGGCGGCCGCCGCATTTGGCGTGCAGGCAAACCACGATGAACACGACAGTCACGGCCACGGTGCCCACGAACACGGCCACGGCCACCTCAATCTGGTGCTTGATGGCAACCAGCTGATGATCGAGCTGCAGGCCCCCGCCGCCGACCTGGTGGGCTTCGAGCATGCCGCCAAGAGCGACGAAGAGAAGGCGCAATACGCCAAGGCCGTGGCCCAGCTCAAACAACCCGATGCCCTGCTGCGCTTCGACCCGGCCGCCGGCTGCACGCTGACCCAGCAGGCGTTGCAGGCCGCCAAGGAAGATCACGACCATGACCATGACCATGACCATGACCATGACCATGACCACCAGAAGTCTGACGGCAAGCACGACGAACACCAGCACGACGATGCCGGTCACGCCGACATGGGTGCCATGTACACCTACTCCTGCGCGGAGCCAGCCAAGCTGACCGGGCTGGAAGCCACCCTGTTCAGCGTCTATCCGAGCCTGGAGAAGCTGAGCGTGCAGGGCATACTGCCCAGCGGCCAGACCGCGGCCGAGCTGACCCCCTCCGCCAACAAACTGAGCTGGTAACGCCATGAAAAATGCCGTGGTTGAGATCCGCGATCTGGCCTTTGCCTGGCCGGGTCACGAGGTTGTACTCGATCTGCCCGCCCTCACCATCGGCGAGGGGGAGCGGGTGTTCATCAAGGGACCGTCCGGTTCGGGCAAGTCGACCCTGCTCGGCCTGCTGGCCGGGATCCAGACCGCCAACCACGGCACCCTGGAGGTGCTGGGCCAGCCGCTGGCCCGGCTCTCTGGCCGTGCCCGTGACCACTTCCGGGCGGCCAATCTGGGTTACATCTTCCAGCAGTTCAACCTGCTGCCGTTTTTATCCGTGCAGGACAACGTCACCAGCGCCCTCACCTTCTCCCCCGAGAAGCGGGCCCGGCTGCAGGGCAGCCCGGCCGACGAGGCGCGCCGCCTGCTGCGGGAACTGCAACTGCCCGAGGAGGCGCTGCACAGGCCCGTCCATGCCCTCAGCATCGGCCAGCAGCAACGGGTGGCCGCCGCCCGCGCGCTGATCGGCTCACCGCCACTGGTGATCGCCGACGAGCCCACCTCGGCGCTGGATACCGACAACCGGGCCGCCTTCATCAAGCTGCTGTTCGAGGAGTGCGACAAGCAGGGCTCGACCCTGGTCTTCGTCAGCCACGACCCCTATCTCGAGCCGCTCTTCCCGCGGGTGGAGAACCTGCAACAACTGAACCGGAGGGCAACATGCTGAGCACCGTTCAACACTGCATCTCCCTGATGAATGCCATTCGCACCCACGCGGTACGACCACAAAACCGGAGGGTCACGTGCTGAAACTCGCCCTGCAAAGCCTCTGGGCCCGCCGCCTCACCGCCGGGCTCACCCTGCTGGCGGTCGCCATCAGCGTCACCCTGCTGCTCGGAGTGGAACGGGTGCGCAACCAGGCGCGCGAGAGCTTCGCCAATACGGTGTCGGGCACGGACCTCATCGTCGGCGCCCGCTCCGGCCAGGTGAACCTGCTGCTCTACTCGGTGTTTCGTATCGGCAATCCCACCAACAACGTGGGCTGGGATGCCTATCAGGCCATCAAGCAACAACCCGGCATCGCCTGGACCATCCCGCTTTCCCTTGGTGACTCCCACAAGGGATTCCGAGTGCTTGGCACCAATGGCGACTACTTCACCCACCTCAAATATGGCCAGCAGCAGGCGCTGGCGCTGCGTGAAGGGCGAGCGTTCGACACGCCGTTCGAGGCGGTGCTCGGCGCCCAGGTGGCCGAGAAGCTCGGCTATCACCTGGGGCAGTCCATCGTCATCGCCCACGGCGCCGGCAACACCTCGTTCAGCCAGCACGACAACCTGCCGTTCAAGGTGGTGGGGATCCTGGCACCGACCGGCACCCCCATCGATCGCACCATCCATGTGCCGCTGGCCGGCATCGAAGCGATCCACCTGGGCTGGGACACCGGCCGTCACAGCAAGAACGTGACCGCCGAGCAGGCACTGGCGCAGGATCTCACCCCCAAGACCATCACCGCCTTCATGGTGGGGCTCAGCAACCGGATCCTGGCGTTCCAGCTGCAGCGCAGCGTCAATACCTACCGGGGCGAGCCGCTGATGGCGATCCTGCCGGGGGCCGCCCTGCAGGAGCTGTGGAACCTGATGAGCGTGGCGGAGACGGCGCTGTCGGTGATCGCCGGCTTCGTGGTGGTGGCAGGCCTCATCGGCATGCTGACCACCCTGCTGGCCGGCCTCAACGAGCGGCGCCGTGAGCTTGCCATCTTGCGCTCCCTCGGCGCCGGCCCGGCTCACCTGTTCCTGCTGCTGGCGCTGGAGGCGATGGCCCTCACCACCGCCGGCATTGCGCTCGGGGTGGCCGCGCTCTACCTGGGCCAAGCCCTTGCTACCCCCTGGCTGCTCGGTCACTATGGCCTGCAATTGAGCCTGGGGCTGCCAAGCGCCCACGAGTGGCAACTGCTGGGGCTGGTCTGGCTGGCCGGCATGGTGATAGGCCTGTTGCCCGCCGCCCGCGCCTATCGCTACAGCCTGAGCGATGGCATGAGCATTCGCGTCTAGCCAGGCGCCCATAAGAAACGAGAAGGACAGATGATGAAGTGGAAAATCGTGGCGCTGCTGGCCGCCCTGCTGACGCTGCCGGCCATGGCCGCCGACTACAAGACCATCGACTGGGATGTGCTCATTCCGGAAGGTGAAAAACTGCTGCCCCCACCCCAGGTGAGCCACGATGGCAATCTTGCCTCAGTGCCCCAGCCGGTGGGCGGGGTCAACAAGAAGCTGGACAACCAAGAGGTGCGCATCCCGGGCTTCGTGGTGCCGCTGGAGGGGGATGCCAAGAAGATCACCGCCTTCCTGCTGGTGCCCTACTTCGGCGCCTGCATCCATGTGCCGCCCCCGCCCACCAACCAGGTGGTCTATGTGAGCTACCCCAAGGGAGCGCCGGTTGACGACCTGTGGGACGCCATCTGGGTGAAGGGCAAGATGCGCACGGTCAGCTCCAGTCACGAGATGGCCACCGCCTCCTATTCGCTGGAGGCGGTCGAGGTCAGCGTCTACGAAGAGCAGTAACCAGGCACACACGGCCTCCCGCGGGGGGCCGTTTTGTTATCCGCGACGGCAAGAACCCGGCCAGCCCCTGCCTGAGGGATTGCCCGCCATCCCGGTTGGAGTAACATTCAAGGCCTAGACCTTGCGATCACGGAGCCAGCATGGCTGACCTGCCCCCGCCCAAGAAAGAGAGTTCCATCCTGAGCAGCCAGGAGCAGACCCTGCGCCTGGCCCGCAGCCGCGGCATCGACGGCATGCTCACCCGTAACAGCGACAGCACCTTCGAGCAGCGCGCCGCCTTTCGCCAACTGGCGGATCAGGCCGCCCGCCAGCGCAACCTGGAGTCCATCATGGTGATGGCCTCCCGCCATTGCGAGGAGACCGCCGCCGGCGGCGAGATGGACAGCGACTGGCTGACCCACTTCCTGCAACTGGCGGAAGACATCAGCATGGTGCCCATGCAACAGCTGTGGGGCCGCATCTTCGCCATCGAGATCGCCACCCCGGGTCGCTTTTCCATCCGTGCCCTCTCCACCCTCAAGGAGATGACCCAGCGCGAGGCCCAGCTGTTCCAGCGCATCTGCTCCCTCTCCTGCCACTACGTGGGCAGCGACGAACAGCGCCTGCTGCTGGGGCTGCACAAGGGGGCCAGCCTGCTCAGCCGCGCCCGGGTGACCCGGCTCGGCCTTGGCAAGTACCGCATCCCCTACAACGCCCTGCTGCAGCTGTTCGAGCTCGGCCTGCTGCACCGGGGCGAGCTGGAATCCGGCCCGCTGCCTGCCGACGGGGTGGAGCTGGAGTTCGGCGATCAGCGCTGGCGCCTGCAGCGCAAGCAGACCAACATCACCCTGCTCTACTACCGGCTGACCCCGGTCGGCAACGAGCTCGCCCAGCTGCTGCAGGAGCCGCCGCTGGAGGAGTACCTGCAGGATCTGAAAACCGTGCTGGTGCAGGGGCTGCAGATCGAGACCATGATGCTGACCCCGCCTGCCGGGCCTGAGCCAGCCCCGGCCGAACCGACCCCCTGATCCTCCGGAGCCCGTCAGGGCTCCGCTGTTTTGCGCTCCCCAGCGCCGCTCGCGAAATGGCGCCGCCGTTGCCAAAACGGTTCCTGAAATGCAAATCCGCCGCCTCTGACTCACCAGCCCCACACTCTCAGATCCGCTCGCCACCGGCCATCGCCCCCCGCCGTGCCGCATGAGTGCCGCATGATCGACGATTTCCGCCCCCGCTGGTGCAGCCCTTGCATTGGTGATGACACCTTCCCCACAACCCGGTTTCGGAGCACACCATGAGAGTCAATCAGCCTGTCACCCAGCATGAGCGTCGCTATCCCGAACACCAGCACCTCATCTCCACCACGGATCTGGAGAGTCGCATCACCTACGCCAACGAGGAGTTCTGCCAGATTGCCGGCTTCACGCTGGAGGAGCTGCAGGGGGAGCACCACAACCTGGTGCGCCATCCGGACATGCCCAAGCAGGCCTTCGCCGACCTCTGGCACCATATCCGGGCCGGCAAGAGCTGGATGGGGCCGGTGAAGAATCGCTGCAAGAATGGCGATCACTACTGGGTCAGCGCCTTCGTCACGCCGATCAAGGATGCCCACGGCAAGGTGGTGGAGTATCAATCGGTGCGTACCGCCCCCAGCGAGGAGATCAAGCAGCGGGCCGAGCGCATCTATGCCGGGCTGCGCGCCGACAAGGCGCCGCTGGCGCTCAGGCTGCCGGCCTTCTCCCACACGCTGGCAATCACCCTCTGCCTGCTGCCGAGCCTGGTGGCCATGATGGCGCTGGGGTATGAGCAGGCCTCCGGCTGGCTGCTGGCCCTGGCCGTGCTGCCTTTGCTGCTGGCGGCCATGATCACCCAGGCCCTGAGCCGTCGCCTCGGCAAGCTCGACAAGCTGGCCCGCAGCCGCTTCGACAACCCGCTGATGCAGCTGCTCTACACCAACAAGGTCGACAACATCGCCGCCATCGAGCTCGCCATGCTGATGAACCAGGCCGAGTTCAACGCCGTGCTGGCGCGCACCCAGCAGACCTGCAGCCGGATCCTGCACTCGGCGGAAGGCGATCTGCGCAATGCCGAATCCATCACCAGCAACCTGCAGCAACAACAGGCCGAGACCAATCAGGTCGCCACCGCCATCACCCAGATGGCCGAGTCGATCCGCGAGGTGTCCCACAGCTCCACCGCCGCATCCGACCTGCTGGATGAAACCGCCGACCTGTTCCGGGAGGGCAACCGCAGCGTGCAGGAGACCATAGGGGCGGTCGAGGGGATGCACGGCGAGATCGCCACCTCCCAGACGGTGATCCACACCCTGGCGACCCAATGCCGGGATATCGACGGCATCCTCGATGTCATCAACAGCATCGCCAACCAGACCAACCTGCTGGCCCTCAATGCGGCCATCGAGGCGGGCCGCGGTTTCTCGGTGGTGGCGGACGAGATCAGATCCCTGGCCATCAAGACCCAGTCCTCCACCGGCGAGATCCAGAAGATGATCAACCTGCTGCAAACCAGCGCGGCCAACGCCGAGCAGGCGATGGAAAAGGGGGGGGATCTCTCCGCCAGCTGCCAGCAGAAGGCCTCCGCCACCGGCACCATACTGCAGCAGATCAACAGTATGTTGCAGCAGGTCGCCTCCGGCAGCAGCCAGATAGCCCAGGCCGTGCAGGAACAGTCCCAGGTTACCGTCGACATCGACCGCAACGTGCTCAGCATCAAGACCCTGGCCGATGACTCCAGCGTCGGCAGTCAGCATGCCGTCCACGGCATCAACCAGCTGGTGCGGCAACTGAGCGACCTGGATCGTCTGGTTCGCCAGTTCCAGCAACAACCCGCCTCTCCACAACTTGCCAATCCCAGCCCCGCCGGCCAGGTGGTGCTGGCCCGCTGATCCCAAGACCGTGCGCTAACAACAAAAAAGGGCCCCTGTCGTCACCGGCAGCTGGCCCATTTATCTTGGGAAACGCGGATTTGACCGGGTAGGGACGCCCACGCCATTACTGGCCCGGCCTTGATGTCATTACCTTGGCATCTGCTCTGCAACTCATCCAACAGAGTGGCATCCCGCAGTTCATTCCCCCCGCCCAAATGCGCAGCGAGCATTGAGAAAGTACGGACGCTGAGATACCCCATCGCTCGACCGCCACCCCATAACGGTTCAATTTATTGATCTTGCCCGAGAAATCACCCACTCCCCCTTCCCTAACCAGCTCCGTTCGGTAACATGCCCATCAGGATCACCTCTTGTCGGAGTCAGCCATGTACCAGACCGGAGCCACACCGCAGGGAAAGCGCAGCAGACTGGAGGCTGAAATTCAGGGGCGGTAGCCTTGCTTGGGAAAGTGCGAACAAGTCCTTGATGTGAGATCATGAACCCCACTTGGCATCAGGGATGAGGTTCAGCATGAGTCACCAGCTCACCTTCGCGGACTGCGAGTTCAATGGCAAACGCCGTAAAACCCGTAAAGAGATATTCTTGGCTCGCATGGAGGCTGTGCTCCCATGGCCAAGGATGCTGGGGGTCATCGAACCCGTCTATCCCAAAGCTGGTAACGGGCGTCGTCCCTACCCACTCGATACCATGCTCCGCATTCACTGTATGCAGCAGTGGTACAACCTCAGCGACGGCGCCATGGAGGACGCACTCTACGAAATTGCCTCAATGCGTCTGTTTGCCAAACTCTCCCTGGACCAGGCTATCCCTGACCGCACTACCATCATGAATTTCCGGCATCTGCTGGAGCAGCACCAACTGGCACGCCAACTATTCGAGGCCATCAACCAGTGGCTCTGTGACGCTGGCATCATGATGAAGCAAGGCACGCTGGTCGATGCCACTATCATCGAAGCCCCCAACTCCACCAAAAACAAGCGGGGAGAGCGTGACCCCGAGATGCATCAGACCAAGAAAGGCAATCAGTGGTATTTCGGCATGAAGGCTCATATCGGCGTTGATGCCAAGAGTGGCCTCACCCACAGTCTGGAGACCACGTCAGCCAACGAGCACGACCTCAATCAGGTGGGGAATCTGCTCCATGGCAAGGAAGAGTTTGTGTTCGCTGACGCGGGATATCAGGGGGCAGAAAACCGTGAAGAGCTGGCCGATGTGAAGGCTGAATGGGCGATTGCCAGGCGCCCTGGCAAACTCAAGGAACTCAAAAAGCATCCTCGTAAAAACAAGACAGTAATTGCTTT
>NZ_NEVB01000111.1:0-3417 GCF_002259925.1 Aeromonas sp. A35_P
TAGTGGCGGAGCGGACGGGACTCGAACCCGCGACCCCCGGCGTGACAGGCCGGTATTCTAACCGACTGAACTACCGCTCCGCATTCGGTTAGCTTTCGCTAAATCTTTTGCCGCTTCTTTATGAGGTGTCATCCTCGCAGCCGGTCATGTCTTTCACATCACCGTTTAATTGGGTGCCTGGCAGTGTCCTACTCTCGCATGGCGAATGCCACACTACCATCGGCGCTACAGCGTTTCACTTCTGAGTTCGGCATGGGGTCAGGTGGTTCCACTGCGCTATTGCCGCCAGGCAAAAATCTTCAATCTGAAAAAGCTGATTTTGTTCTTCGTTCTCGGTATCTGCTACAAGCCTTCGAACACTTCTTGGGTGTTGTATGGTTAAGCCTCACGGGTAATTAGTATGGGTTAGCTCAACACGTCGCCGCGCTTACACACCCCACCTATCAACGTTGTGGTCTCCAACGGCCCTTTAGGACCCTCAAGGGGTCAGGGATGACTCATCTCAGGGCTCGCTTCCCGCTTAGATGCTTTCAGCGGTTATCGATTCCGAACTTAGCTACCGGGCAGTGCCACTGGCGTGACAACCCGAACACCAGAGGTTCGTTCACTCCGGTCCTCTCGTACTAGGAGCAACTCCCTTCAATCATCCAACGCCCACGGCAGATAGGGACCGAACTGTCTCACGACGTTCTGAACCCAGCTCGCGTACCACTTTAAATGGCGAACAGCCATACCCTTGGGACCGACTTCAGCCCCAGGATGTGATGAGCCGACATCGAGGTGCCAAACACCGCCGTCGATATGAACTCTTGGGCGGTATCAGCCTGTTATCCCCGGAGTACCTTTTATCCGTTGAGCGATGGCCCTTCCATTCAGAACCACCGGATCACTATGACCTACTTTCGTACCTGCTCGACCTGTCCGTCTCGCAGTTAAGCTGGCTTATGCCATTGCACTAACCTCCTGATGTCCGACCAGGATTAGCCAACCTTCGTGCTCCTCCGTTACTCTTTGGGAGGAGACCGCCCCAGTCAAACTACCCACCAGGCACTGTCCGCGAGCCCGATTCAGGGCCCTGCGTTAGAACATCAAACATACAAGGGTGGTATTTCAAGGACGGCTCCAGCGCAACTGGCGTCACGCCTTCAAAGCCTCCCACCTATCCTACACATGTAGGTTCAATGTTCAGTGCCAAGCTGTAGTAAAGGTTCACGGGGTCTTTCCGTCTAGCCGCGGGTACACCGCATCTTCACGGCGAATTCGATTTCACTGAGTCTCGGGTGGAGACAGCATGGCCATGGTTACACCATTCGTGCAGGTCGGAACTTACCCGACAAGGAATTTCGCTACCTTAGGACCGTTATAGTTACGGCCGCCGTTTACCGGGGCTTCGATCAAGAGCTTCGCTTGCGCTAACCCCATCAATTAACCTTCCGGCACCGGGCAGGTGTCACACCCTATACGTCCACTTTCGTGTTTGCAGAGTGCTGTGTTTTTGATAAACAGTCCCAGCCATCTGGTCACTGCGACTCCCGTCAGCTCCATCCGCAAGGGACTTCACCAACAAGAGCGTACCTTCTCCCGAAGTTACGGTACTATTTTGCCTAGTTCCTTCACCCGAGTTCTCTCAAGCGCCTTGGTATTCTCTACCCGACCACCTGTGTCGGTTTGGGGTACGATGACTTGTAATCTGAAGCTTAGAGGCTTTTCCTGGAAGCAGGGCATCAATGGCTTCCGCACCGTAGTGCGTTCGTCTCGTGTCTCAGTGTTGTGTCTCCGGATTTGCCTAGAAACACCACCTACGCACTTTCACCAGGACAACCGTCGCCTGGCCCACCTAGCCTTCTCCGTCCCCCCATCGCAATTACAAGTCGTGCAGGAATATTAACCTGCTTCCCATCGACTACGCCTTTCGGCCTCGCCTTAGGGGTCGACTCACCCTGCCCCGATTAACGTTGGACAGGAACCCTTGGTCTTCCGGCGAGGAGGCTTTTCACCCCCTTTATCGTTACTTACGTCAGCATTCGCACTTCTGATATCTCCAGCATGCCTCTCGACACACCTTCGCAGACTTACAGAACGCTCCCCTACCACTCACGCTTAGCGTGAATCCGCGGCTTCGGTGCCTGGTTTGAGCCCCGTTACATCTTCCGCGCAGGCCGACTCGACTAGTGAGCTATTACGCTTTCTTTAAATGATGGCTGCTTCTAAGCCAACATCCTAGCTGTCTGAGCCTTCCCACATCGTTTCCCACTTAACCAGAACTTTGGGACCTTAGCCGGCGGTCTGGGTTGTTTCCCTCTTCACGACGGACGTTAGCACCCGCCGTGTGTCTCCCGGATATTACTTACTGGTATTCGGAGTTTGCATGGGGTTGGTAAGTCGGGATGACCCCCTAGCCCAAACAGTGCTCTACCCCCAGTAGTATTCGTCCGAGGCGCTACCTAAATAGCTTTCGGGGAGAACCAGCTATCTCCGAGTTTGATTGGCCTTTCACCCCCAGCCACAGGTCATCCCCTAACTTTGCAACGTTAGTGGGTTCGGTCCTCCAGTTGATGTTACTCAACCTTCAACCTGCCCATGGCTAGATCACCCGGTTTCGGGTCTACACCTTGCAACTAGACGCCCAGTTAAGACTCGGTTTCCCTACGGCTCCCCTATACGGTTAACCTCGCTACAAAATGTAAGTCGCTGACCCATTATACAAAAGGTACGCAGTCACCCCGAAGGGCTCCCACTGCTTGTACGTACACGGTTTCAGGTTCTATTTCACTCCCCTCACAGGGGTTCTTTTCGCCTTTCCCTCACGGTACTGGTTCACTATCGGTCAGTCAGGAGTATTTAGCCTTGGAGGATGGTCCCCCCATATTCAGACAGGATGTCACGTGTCCCGCCCTACTCGATTTCACATCAAGGTTGTTTTCGTGTACGGGGCTATCACCCTGTATCGCCGGCCTTTCCAGGACCGTTCCACTAACTTCCAAGATGCTTAAGGGCTAATCCCCGTTCGCTCGCCGCTACTGAGGGAATCTCGGTTGATTTCTTTTCCTCGGGGTACTTAGATGTTTCAGTTCTCCCGGTTCGCCTCGCTACGCTATGTATTCACGTAGCGATACCCAGCTTATGCTAGGTGGGTTTCCCCATTCGGAAATCCGTGAGTCGTAATGTCTCTTACCGACTGCTCACGGCTTATCGCAGGTTAGTACGTCCTTCATCGCCTCTGACTGCCAAGGCATCCACCATGTACGCTTAGTCACTTAACCATACAACCCCAAGAAGTGTCGTCGAAACGGCATTCAAGTTGCTGTACAACAAGGACCAAATAAAATTTGGTTTTCGCCAAGAAGTTTCCAAAGCACTTGTAACAAATGTTTGAGAACTACTTTTTAAATCAGCTTTCCAGATTGTTAAAGAGCA